>JBAUFS010000115.1:0-30697 GCA_049679255.1 Candidatus Rhabdochlamydia sp. | reverse complement strand
GTAGCCCTTGGGCATTTGCTCCTCCTTTGGTATTTTTTTTGTCTTAAAAACACCATAGAAGTTGCAGCCATCTCTGACCACTTTAAATTTTAATCTATTTGTCGCACTTCTCTATTGAATGGGCCTACTAATATCGCTATATAAAAATACACTTATAAAAAAAGAAGTTTTTATCCTGTTTGTCTTCTAAAACTGTAAGATAATAGTTCTTCAAGCAGAGAGCTTAAAGTCGTCTAAAAGTTGTTTTAAAAACTCTTTTCCTCTTATAATCTAATATAGTTTTATAGATTTTTTAGGCCTACATGCAAAAAGAAAAAAATAGTTCATTAGTTTCTAAAGGTTTATCCTTTGAAGGCTTCAAAAAGATCAATCAACATGGCATTGAATATTGGAGTGCTAGGGAGCTCCAATCTCTTCTAGGATACTCTCAGTGGAGACGCTTTGAAAATGCCATTAAAAAAGCTGAAGAATCGTGCAAACAATCAGGTAATGATCCAAAGCATCACTTTGCCGGCGCCGACAACCCAATAACAAGTGGCAAAGGACGCACTCAAATCATTGATGATTATCATCTTTCTCGTTTTGCCTGCTATCTGATTGCTCAAAATGGAGACCCTAGAAAGCCAGAAATTGCTAATGCTCAAAAATATTTTGCTATTCAAACAAGAAGGCAAGAACTGTCTGATGCTGCTGCTGCTGATCTTGAACGTTTAGAGTCGCGTGAACAGGCTTCTGAAGAATTTAAAGCTTTATCTGGAGCTGCGCGCGATGCAGGAGTACAAGATAGAATGTTTGGTGTTTTTCATGATGCTGGCTACAAAGGGCTTTATGGAGGCCTTAGCTCTGATGCAATTAAAGCTCGTAAAGGGATTCCTCCAAAAGAACAACTCATGGACCGCATGGGAACCACAGAGTTGATTGCTAATCAATTTCGCATGTCACAGACAAGGGAAAAACTTAAAAGAGAAAATATCAAAGATCAAAGAGATGCAATAGAGACTCATGAAGCTGTAGGAAAAGAGGTTCGAGCAGCTATTGCTAAAATTGGTGGTACTCTACCTGAAAATATTCTTCCCGCAGAACATATCAAAAATGTTAAGAAGAGACTCAAAAATGCTAAACCAAAGTTAATTTTAGATTCTAAGAATGTGGGAAGTTTAATCTCTTCAGACCTTTAAAAAAGTACTTGGCTCATTAAAAGAAATAGTAGAAGCTTGGAATATGCAAAAAGATCAGACCCTAACAGGACCTTCAAACCAACATTTGAAATATGGAATTGGGTATATTCTTGTTGCCTGGTTCTTTATTACTGCTATGGCAACTCTTTCTCGTTTTGCAAGCAGTCATATTTCTCTTCCTGTGGTTATTTTCTTTCAAAATTTTATCAGTTGGATAACAGTTCTTCCTTGGATTTTTAAGCATGGATGGAAGGCTCTTCACACTAAGCATATGGGCCTTATTATCGTCCGATCTCTGGCAGGGCTGCTCTCTTTTTCTTTTTTATTTCTTGCTGTTCAACGAACCTCTCTTGTCGATGCAGTCCTTTTAAATAATGCTGCTCCTCTTTTGGTCCCATTTGTTGCTTGGATTTGGTTAAAACTCCCTATTAACCACAAATTGTGGCCTGGGATTATATGTGGATTTCTTGGAATTCTTTTCATTTTAAAACCAGGCAAAGAAATCATCAACCCAGGAGCTTTGTATGGCTTGGCAGCCGCTGTTACTCTAAGCATTGTAATGATTGCTCTTAGACGTTTATCGCACACTGATAGAAACCATACAGTGCTGTTTTATTATTTTCTTTTCTCTTCTTTGCTCTGCTTGCCTCTAAGCATTTATTGGTGGACGACACCGAATTTTTTAGAGTGGATGCAAATTGTATGTATTGGAATACTTTCTGCTGCTGGACAATGGTGTTTAGTTAGAGCATTTCATCATGCTAAACCCTCTCTATTAGGACCCTTTTGTTATGTTGCGGTTATTTATTCAGGCTTTTTTGAATGGGCTTTATATGGCAAAATTCCAGATTGGATGGGTTGGGTTGGAATCTTTTTGGTTTGTCTAGGTGGAATTTGGACGATTCGATTTAGTCGCCTCCCTTCTAAAGCTTCTTGAAAAGATTAGAGTCATTGCCTGTTTCGTATCTTTTTGAATCGCTTGACTCTAATTTCAGTTGTACGATTTTCTCGTATAACTGAGTAAAGTCTTCTTTTAACCCTTTGTACAGATAAAAAGAATAGTTCGCAAATATGTTTCATAATATCTCTTAGAGTGATTTCTGGAAGTATTCTGATAAGGAATTTCTAAAGCTGGCCTAGAAAACCTGAAAATTGGCAATAGTCTATTGAAAATTTAGAAATAATTCCTTAAGATGTACCTACGCAATTTCTAATAGAGGAATCAACTATGCATTTCAAAACTCAAGGTAATTGTGTTGGTTGCAAAGAAAAATATGCTCCAGCCAAGGGAAAGACTCATTTACTCAAGTGCGCAGATGCTCTACGATTCTTGCGCTCTCAGGCAAAGTTAGAAGAAGGATATCTCGTTCGTATTTCTTGGGCTGAGCAGCCGAATATGTATTGGATGCTGACCGCTGTCTCCAAAAGCCTTACACTTGGTGATCTAGATCAATTTTTAAGAGATGCCTGGCTTGAGTGCTGCGGCCATCTCAGCGAATTTATAATTGAGGGCCGACGTTACATGTCGCACACCGAGTCAGGAAACCCTAGCCAATCGATGAAAAAGCAAGTAGGTCAAATCTTCTCTTCTAATTTGAAATTTGAGTACGTGTATGATATGGGTTCTTCTACAGAGCTGGTATTACAGGTTCTAAAGACAATTGAAGCCTGTCCCCAAAAGAAAGTAACTCTGCTTATGCAAAATGATCCTCCTTCATTCTTGTGTGAAATTTGCAAAAAACAGTCTCAGATCCTTTGCTCTCTATGCGGAGACACAACCTGTAACCATTGTAGCAAACGGCACTCTTGTGCAGAACAAGAAGAAGACACTTATATGCTGATGCCTCTTGTTAATTCTCCAAGAACAGGGGTATGTGGCTATGAAGGTAAAACCTAAAATGAAGGGTTTGATCAACTGTACGGAAAAATGCAAGAGACCGATACAGAGATAATCTCTCATATCATCCACTTGCTTTTCCTTATGGCTTTTTTCCAAGCTGTTTTACTATCAGCATGTGCCTTTTCTTGAATATATGCTGTGTTAAAAACCTCCAACATTTGTTGTTGTAGCCCCAACAGGTTGCATCAGTTGGTTTAGAGGTGTTTGTGTAATATTAAAAAGGTTGCTCGGAACAGGAGTCGAACCTGCACGCCCTTGCGAGCAAGGGATTTTAAGTCCCTAGTGTCTACCATTCCACCATCCGAGCAAGCGATGAAGCTCATGATTCTACTGAAGTATTTAAAAAAAAAGCAAGAAAAAAGGCTCTTAAATTTTTAAGAGCCTTATACCTAGAATAAAAAATCGGTATTGATATTCTCTGTAAAAGCAGGAGGGTTAAGAATAGAGCGACTAAAAGCAGTTCCTTCAGAACCTGGCTCTTTGTCTAAATCTTTTTCTTCTTTCTTCTCTTCTACTTTTGGTTCTACTTGTTGCTCAAGAATTTCTTCGTGAGTGATAATCTCTTCTTTTTTTTCTATAAGAGATTGTCCTAAATCTTTATCTTTATAACGACTAAGCAGAGTTTCTGAAATAAGTATCGGAGGAGGAGGAATGAGCATAGGCGATGAAATCTTTTCTTCATCTGTTCCTTTTTGTTCTTCCTTCGACTCATTTTCTTTTTCAGAACTATCTCTGCGAGAGCGTTGTTCTTGTTGCTCATCAATATGACGACGGCGACGGCGGCGATGGCGATCTCGACGCTTATCCGTACGCACTTCTTCTGTTGTAGGCTCAACAGTTTCTAAGGCAGAGGGTTGCTCTACAGGCGCTAACTCTTTTTCAGGAGCTGGAGTTTCTTTAGCAGGAGCACGTGTATTTTCACGACCTCCTCCAATTTTAATGGAACGCTCATGGCTTACATTTTTCAATGCAATTCGCGCTTCGCGTACTTCTAAAATCTCATAATCTCCTGTGGGCACTAAAAATGCCTTAGGCTTTTCTAAAGAACGGAAAAAAAAAGCCCGACCAAAAGAGACAACTTCCACTGCATCAACGTAATATTCTTCTGCCTTTTCTCCCTTAGTATTACGCACGAGGAGCTTATACCCCTCTTCTCTAGGAGAAATAATTGTTTCAATCGTTGGTTCTCGAGTAAAATGCACGTATCTTATTCCAGGTTATTAGCTTGAGGTCTCTTTGGATACCATATATCGCAGCAAATCTACGACTCGATGTGAGTATCCCATTTCATTATCATACCAAGCAATTAATTTATAAAAATGAGAATTTAATTTTATTCCTGCATGTTTATCAAAAATACAAGAAGAGGGATGACCGATAAAGTCAGAAGAAACAACATCTTCATCACAATAGGTAACAATGCCCTTCATAGGGCCCCTTGCTTGCTCTTGAATAACAGCGCAGATTTCTTCATATGATGTAGCTTTGGTAAGCCTTACTGTAAGATCGACAACAGAAACATCAACTACAGGAACACGTAATGCCATACCTGTTAACTTGCCTTTTACTTTAGGCAAACAAAGTGCCACTGCTTTTGCTGCACCCGTAGATGAAGGAATAATATTTATACTTGCAGCCCGTCCTCCTCGTCGATCTTTTCTAGAAGGGCCATCTACTGTATGCTGTGCAGCTGTCATAGCATGTACAGTGGTCATTAAACCTTCTTCTATTCCAAAATGATCAAGTAGTATTTTGGTTAGAGGAGCTAAGCAGTTAGTTGTACAAGATGCATTAGAGACAATAAAATCCTTGCTCGGATCATAATTTTCTTCGTTAACTCCCATGACAAAAGTAGGGACTTCTCCTTTTGCAGGAGCAGAAATAATGACTCTTTTAGCACCAGCTTTTCTATGTTTATTTGCCGACTCTAAATCGGTAAAATGACCAGTTGATTCAATAACATAATCTACTTTTAAATCTTTCCAAGGAATATTTTCAGGCTCTCTCTCAGAAAAGATGGCAATCTTTTTTTTATTTACGCTTATATGTTTATCGTTTGCTGTAACAGAGAGAGGAAATGTGTGGTGCACAGAATCATACTTTAACAAGTAAGCTAGATCTTCCGGTGGGACAAGATCATTGATTGCAACAACATCGATCTCTGGACACTTTTCGCTGATAATCCTTAGTATAAGACGACCAATTCTTCCAAACCCATTAATACCAACTCGAATTGACATGCTTCCTCCTTATCGAGTCTTTGCTTTATATATCAAAACAGCCTCAAGATTAATACATGAGGTTGTATATCTACAAGGTTTAAAAAACCGTTTAAAATCTCTTAGAAAATATAGATGTATATATTTAGAAATTTGAAAAACAATTCCTAAAAAAGCACCTATAGTAGATGCTTTTTTAGATAAAAAAATATTTATTCGGAAAGGTACTCAATATAACAAAGAGAAGCTCCATCACCTATACGATATCCTTCTTTTAGAACGCGTGTAAATCCACCATTTCGGTTAGCAAATCTTTTTGCAAGTTCATCAAGTTTGCCTATTACTCTACGATCTGTGTTATAAGAAGAAGTATCTCCTGCTTTAGCAGCTCTTGCTTCCTTAGTGGTTAATGAGTTATAGCGAATCATTAAATCCCCAATGATCTTGCGTTTATTAGCCAAAGTATTTGATTTAGCCAAAGTCACAACGTGATCTGCATGCCTTTTAAGCTCGGAAGCTTTACGCTCTGTTGTTCTAATTCGACCATGTACGATTAAAGATTTAACCATATTAGCAATCATACAGCGGCGATGACTTGCAGTTCGCCCAATTTTAAAGGTGTGTTTGCGATGTCTCATGTTTGATGCCCTGCCTTTTTACTTAAGTATTCCTGTACAACTTCTTTGACATTATCTTTATGAAGATCCATACCAAGGTCTTCTTTAGTCATTCCTAGCCAAAGACCCATTCCTTTTAGTTTATCTTTAATTTCGTTTAGAGATTTCTTTCCAAAATTTCTAAATCTTAAAAGTTCAGGTTCTGGCATAACAACCAGCTCTGCAATTGTATCAATACAAGCTAAAGAAAGACAATTACTTGAGCGCACAGAAAGCTCAATTTCATTAATTTTTAGTGCAAGCTTAGCCATCAGAGCATCTTTGTCTGTGTTAAGTTTAATTTCTCCCTGATCAAAACTTAAGATATCCACATTCAATTGATTAAAAACTTCAAAATGTAAAATCCCAATTTGTGTTGCAAAAGTAAGCGCTTCTTCAGGAGAAACACGCCCATCTGTAGTGACTTCTAAAATTAAACGATCAAAGTCTGTGTCTTGACCTACACGTGTATTTTCTACAAAATAATTTACCAACCTTACAGGAGAAAAAGCAGCATCCAATAAGATTTCATCTACTACATTCTCTTGTATCGGATGCCTTTCAGCAGGCACATATCCACGACCAATCGCTACTTTTAAGTCTATTCTACGCATCATTGGTTTAGTGACTGTAAAAATCACTAGATCTGGATTGACTACGTCAAACTCAGACTCCCCTAATAAATCGTGTAGAGTTACTGCATATTGACCATTGTTTTTTTCAAGCATTTCTGGTGTAACATCCAGCATTTTGGAAATCTGCTTTAATTCACGAGATCCTGGTTCTTCATCCGTTGGTAATTTGCGTAAAAGAGCACTTTTAAAATTCAACACAATTGTTGTCATATCTTCTATTACGCCATCAATCGCCATATACTCGTGAGGAACACCTTCGATACTCACGGAAAAAATAGCAGGGGCTTCTAAAGAATTAAGCATGATTCTGCGCAAAGCATTCCCAACAGTGTGCCCAAAACCTCTCTCAAATGCCTCTGCGATAAAACGAGCAAATGTCTTAGAACGGCTCGTCTCATCAAGCTTAATCTTTGGCGGCAACTCAAATTTGCCATATTTAATGGGCATGATCAAACTCCTGAAAATTTCTAGTTCTTTTCAAATACCGATAGAATCAGTATTATTTATATTTTTATAGCAAAAAACGAGTTATACTCTTCTTCTTTTAGGTGCGCGACATCCATTGTGAGATATAGGGGTTACATCTCTAATAAATGTAACTTCTAACCCACCACCGCGCAATCCCTTTACAGCAGACTCTCTTCCTGTCCCAGGTCCGCAAAGATTTACTTCAACTTCTTTCATCCCGCTAATTGCAATTGCTTGCTTTGCAGCATCTTCTGCTGCCATGTTTGCTGCAAAAGCAGATGATTTACGAGAACCTGTATATCCAGCTCTACCAGCAGAAGCCCAAGCAATTGTATTACCCGCTAAATCGGTGATTGAAACAATTGTATTACTAAAGGTTGCTAAAACATGAGCAATACCTGATGAGACATTGCGATGCGTCTTTTTTTTATTTTTAGCAATGGTTGGTTTTTTAACCATTGTCTTACGGGTATCTTGTTTAGCCAAAGCTCAATCTCCTCTATTTCTTTTTGTTCGCTACTGTTTTTCTCTTTCCCTTTCTAGTACGCGCATTAGAACGTGTACGCTGGCCACGAACAGGAAGACCTAAACGATGACGCATCCCTCGATAGCAATGAATACTAATCAATCTTTTAATATTTCCTTGAACTTGGCGACGAAGATCCCCTTCAACTATGTAGTCGGATTGCAATTTAGCATTAATCTTTGCAATGTCATCTTGTGTTAAGCGATGTGCTCTCATATTAGGATCTAATCCTAGTTCTGCACAAACTTCTTTTGATTTTTCGCGGCCAATACCATAAACATACGTTAAGCTAATTTCTAGCCGCTTGTTATCTGGGATATCGACTCCAATTACTCTAGGCATGAAATAAATTCCTTTTTTAAACAATTATCCGAGATACTTTATCAGATCTTTTATTTATTAACAATATTGACCTGTTATCTTAATTCGAGCTAAAAAAACTTCTATCTTCCTCTTAGCCGACTTCTCTTCATAAATCCTTCGTAACGCTTCATTAATAAGTGAGATTCTATTTGCTTAGAGGTATCTAAAATAACGCCTACGAGAATGAGCAAAGAGGTTCCCCCAAAAAAATATGTAATACTTGCATCTACATGTAGTAGCTTTCCAATGATCGTTGGTAAAATTGCAATCATTGAAAGAAAAATAGCTCCTGCAAATGTAATTCTATTCATCGTTAATTCTAAGTAATCTTGGGTAGATCTTCCTTGCTTAACCCCAGGGATAAAAGCCCCATTTTTTTTCATATCAGATGCAATTTGCTCAGGGTGAAACTGGGTTGCAGTCCAAAAATATGTAAAAAAAATAATAAGCATTACAAAGATCACCATATATAGCCAACTACCTGGTGAAATAGCATTTGCACATTTCCCAACCCAAGAATTAGCGCCTATAAATTGCCCAATTGTAGCAGGGAACATTAACAATGAAGAAGCAAAAATTACAGGGATTACTCCAGCATAGTTTACTTTCAAAGGAATATATGCATTCCCGCCCCCTTGCACTTCGTGCCTTCCTACAACTCGCCTAGCATATTGAAGAGGGATCTTTCTTTGGCCCTGAATAATCAAAATAGTTCCTACTATGATAAGAACAAAAACAATGGACAAAATGACTAAGGAGGAGAAAGTAAGCTGACCTGGTTCTTGAGAATCTAAATTTAACTGACGCACCACAGAGCCCAAAGTACTCGGCAGAGAAGAAAGAATCCCAACGGTAATAATTAAACTAATCCCATTGCCAATCCCTTTTTCCGTAATTTGTTCGCCAATCCACATTAAAAGAATAGTTCCAGTCGTCATGGTTGTCATTATAATTAAATAAAATAACCAAGGAATCCCTAAAAACTGTATATCCATAACTTCACTTGCAATAATGCCAGGCACCCCTGCATTTAATTGCACAGCATGTTTTCCAAATAACCCTGATTGAAAAAAGGCTAAAAACAAAGTAAGAGTACGTGTCCAGCGTCCTAACTTACGTTTTCCGCTTTCTGGATTTTCTTTGATCTCCCTTTGCATAGTAGGAGCAAGTGCCATCACTAACTGCATAATGATCGAGGAGGATATATAAGGCATAACCCCCAAAGCAATCACAGTCATGTGAGCAAAAGCTCCTCCAGAAAATATATCCATGAGTTGGAAGAGATTTTGGCTACCACCTGCAGCACTGCGAAAAATCTGCGCAGCCAACTCTCCATTAATACCTGGCACAGGTATATAAGAACCTATGCGGCAGGCAATTAACATAAGAAGAGTAAAAAAAATCTTTTTTCTAAGATCAGGTATAACAAGCAATTTAGCTATTTTTGCAATCATTTTATATCTAACTTTCCATTAGCTTGTTATTTTTTGGTAAGAAATACCTTGTTTTTTCAACTTCTCTTCTGTTGCTTGAGAAAATAAGCGCGCTTCAATGGTAACTTTTTTAGTTAACTCTCCATTGGATAAGATTTTTAATCCCCCAGGAACTCTACGAGGTGCAACACCTTTTTCTTGTAGTGTGTTTAAGCTAACTATTTCCCCATCTTGGTATAACTTGTCGATCATTTGCAGGTTAATTGCAAATACATAAGAGGCAAAGCGCCCATTGGTAAAACCTCTAGTAGGCAGTTTCTTATATAAAGGAATTTGCCCTCCTTCATGTCCAAAACGGTGCTTATAACCTTGGCGAGCCTTATCACCTTTATTACCACGACCGCAGGTCTTTCCTCTTTTCGAACCAACTCCTCGTCCCACCCTCTGCACTTTTTGCTTGGGTCTGTGAGTGTTAGCTAATTGCGATAAAGTAATCATGATGCTAAACCTCTATTTACTAGATTTTTTTGACGATTTACAAGGCCTTCCAAAGCGGTTAATGTTGCTTGCACTTGATTTAAAGGGTTATTAGACCCATAGATTTTTGCAACTACATCTTTTATTCCAGCAAGCTCTAGCACAGAACGAACTTTTGAACCTGCAATAACACCTGTCCCATCTCGAGCTGGTTTTAATAGAACTGTGCAACCATCCCAATCTACTAAAACTTCATGCGGAATCGTAGACCCTTCCATTTCAAATGTAAAGATATTTTTACGAGCAGATTCTGTTGCTTTGCGAATAGCGTCTGCTACTTCATTTGCTTTAGCAAAACCAAAACCAATTCTACCTTGTCTATCGCCTACAAGAACCAGTGCAGAAAAGCTAAATTTCTTTCCGCCTTTTACCGCTTTACAACAACGGTTAACGTACAGAACCTTGTCTTCAAATTCCGTTCCAAATTCCTCAGCGCGTCTTTTATTCTGTTCCATGTTACATCCCTTAACTTAAAATTGTAACCCTGACTGACGTGCAGCTTCTGCAAGTTCTGCTAGCAATCCATGATATTTATGATGACCACGATCAAATACAACGCATTGAATATTTTTTTGTTTAGCAGCATTCGCTAATAAAATACCCACTTCCCGCGCAGCTTGTTTACTTTTTTTGCCCAGATTTTTTTGACGCAAAAGCGGTGTGTATGTGCTTGCGCTTGCAAGAGTGATCCCCTTCTCGTCATCGATCAACTGTGCACAAATGTGTTTCAGTGATTTAAATACAGAAAGTCGAGGCTTATCGCTAGAGCCGCGTACCTGTTTTCTGACACGCAAACTTCGTCTTTTTCTTTTTGTATTTCGACTTTGCAATTCATTAAACATAAAAGCTCTACCTTAAAATTAACCTGTTTTTCCCTTTGCTGCTTTACCAGCCTTTTTGCGCACATGCTCTTTCTCATAGCGAATCCCCTTACCTTTATAAGGCTCAGGTTTTTTTTCTGCGCGTATTTCAGCAGCAAAATGTCCTACGAGAAACTTACTTATTCCCTCAATAACGATTAGCACTCCTTTTTCCACTGTTACTTTAACTCCTTCGGGAATCAAAAGCTCTGTGGGATGAGAGCGCCCAATTTGCAAATCGAGCATATTTCCTTTAATTTGAGCACGGTATCCAACGCCTTCTAGCTTTAATCTTTTTTCAAATCCAGCGCTTACACCTGTAATCATATTATTAATCAAAGCTCTAGCTAAACCGTAATCTCTATTGTGTACTTCTATTTGCTCATCTCTTAAGACAAATAAATGATCGTTTTCTATTTTTACCAAAATCCCTTTAATTGCAGGAATGGATAATTCACCTTTAGGACCTTTTACTTCGATTCGCCCATTTTGGATCTTAATATCTATTTTTTTCCCAGCAAGTGAGATTGGCATTTTCCCAAGACGTGACATATAAAATTACCTCTTCTTAAATTACCAAACCACACATAATAACTCACCGCCAAGTCGATCTCTTCGAGCGGCTTTACCATCGCGAATACCTTTAGAAGTAGACACAATTGCAACTCCCATTCCACCGTAAACAATTGGAATTTCAAGATAACCAACGTACTGCCTTGCAGAAGGAGAAGACATGCGTTTTAAACCCTTTAACACAGGCTCCCTTCCATTAGCATACTTTAAAAAAAGCCTTGCTTCTCTTTTCTCTTCATTAACAAGACACTCACCAACAAATCCATTCTCTTGCAATACTTTTATAACCGCTAGTTTTACTTTACTGGGTCTGAAAATGACAAAGCGATGACGAGCACTTTTTGCATTACGAATTCTTGTTAGCAAATCTGCAATTGGATCACTTAATGACATGATTTTTTCTCTCCCTCACCTTTATTCTGCTGTTTTAAATGGAAGTCCAAGTGATGTTAATAGCTCGATACACTCTTCATCAGTTTCTGCGGACGTCACAAATGTGATGTTCATTCCTTGCGTTCTCTTTACTTCATCTAAGATAACTTCTGGAAAAATCTGTTGATCTTGGATTCCCAAAGAATAATTCCCTCTACCATCGCATTTAGGGTCAAAACCACGAAAATCTCGAATACGAGGAGAAACAATATGATCAAAACGATCAAGGAAATCATACATCCTCTTTCTTCTGAGAGTAACCTTTATTCCAATCGGTTGATCTTCACGTAATTTAAAGTTAGCAATTGCTCGACGTGATTTTGTCAAAATCGGCTTCTGTCCTGATAACAATGCCATTTCCTTGACGCAAGCTTGCATCGCATTTTTATCTTTAGAAGCTTCTGCTATCCCCATGCTAATTATAATTTTCTTTAGCTGAGGAATAAGCATCAAGTTGGAATACTTAAACTTGTTTTGCAGTTCTTTTTTTACGATTTCTTTATAGCGCTTATGTAATCTAGACATTGTTTATCTTCTACTTATGAATGTTTTTTAACCTGGCGAAATTTAATTTGCTTATCCCCTTCCAAATAAAATAACTCTTTAGCTCCATCAGCTGTAAAGCGTACTCTAACTTTAACTGGCTGATTTTCTTTATTGCATAAAGAGACATTGGAAATATGAATGGGCGTTTCAATTTCAATAATTCCAGCACCTGGAGCTTTCGTTTGACGCTTAGCATGCTTCTTACGAATATTTACTCCTTGCACTAAGATTCGCTCTTTATTTCGAGAAATCACTTCACCTGACTTTCCTTTGTCGTTGCCTGAAATCACAACAACAGTATCACCTTTTTTAATCCATTTACTCATAGATTCTCCCTTAAATCACTTCTGGTGCTAATGAGGTAATTTTAATATAACCTCTTTCACGCACTTCACGTGCAATAGGACCAAAAATACGCGTCCCTTGAGGATTTCCCTTGTCATCAATAATTACGCAGCTATTATCAAAAAAGGATAGTTGACTTCCATCTTTACGAGAAATGCTACTACATGTTCTGACAACAACAGCTTTAACTACCTTGCCTTTTTTAACGCTTCCTTTAGGATCAGCTTCTTTTACAGCGCAAATAATTACATCGCCTACACCTGCTCGAGGGCGCTTAGAACCTTTTTTTATAATTCTAAAACAACGCACACGTTTAGCACCGGTGTTATCTGCTACTTCTAGTTCGGTTTCTTCTTGAATCATGGCCTTTGTATTCCTAGTAATTTATGCATCTGTTTCTTAATCTAAAGAACTTGCAATACACGCCATCTTTTCAATTTTGAAAGAGGACGCGTTTCAATAATTTTTACAAGCTTTCCAATCTCAACCACTCCTTCTTCAACATGAGCGTAATAGGTTTTACCACGTGTAATCACCTTATTAAAATCAGGGTGCTTGAATGTACGATCTACACGCACTTTAACCGTTTTTTGCATCTTGTTAGAAACAACTATACCTTCTCTAATCTTACGCTTTGTGTTAAGCTCTTGATCTGCTTGTTTTTCCATTCTTTACCTACGTTTACGCCTTTTTCTCTTGAAGGACTGTCAAGACTCTTGCTCTATCTCTTTTTTTTAATTGGATTAAATGAGGTTTTTCCAATTTACGTGTTGTCTTTAACTCATTGCGCAATTCAAAAATCTCTTTAGATAAATCGGTATAAAGAGCTTGTAATTCTTCTTTTGATTGATCTCTTAATTCTTTTGCTTTTGGCATTTGTAAAACCTTATTTTATACTCGTTCTACTCGTTCAACAAACCTAGTATGGAGCCCTAATTTAGCTGCTGCTTTTCTTAATGCATTTTGTGCATCCGCTTTAGATACCCCAGCTACTTCAAACAGTACTCTACCAGGTTGAACAACAGCTACCCAATGATCTACTGCACCTTTTCCTTTTCCCATACGAGTTTCAGCAGGCTTTCTAGTCACAGGCTTATGCGGAAAAATTCGGATCCAAACTTGGCCACGGCGCTGAAATTGTCGATTGATAGCAACTCTACAAGCTTCAATTTGATTAGCTTTTATGTCACCTCTTTCGAGAACCTTCATCCCAAATTCACCAAATTCTACAAAATTACCGCTTTTACTTAAGCCGGAGCGACTTCCTTTTTGAGTTTTTCTATACTTTGTACGAGCAGGCATTTGAGCCATGTTAGCCTCCTACTACTTTTGATCGATTTATCTCGTCTTCGCCTTTATTAATGCACACTTTGATTCCAATAGAACCATAAGTGGTTTCCGCTCTGGCTGTTGCATAATCAATATCAGCTCGCAATGTATGTAAAGGAACGCTTCCTAATATATACCACTCTACACGAGCGATCTCAGCACCACCAATACGTCCTGAAATTTGCACTTTAATCCCAATAGCCCCTGCATCCATAGTAGCTTGCATAGCTTTTTTCATAATTCTTCTAAAAGGGATTCGGCGCTCTAACTGCCTAGCTATATTTTCAGCTACGAGTGGGGCTTCAAGATCTGGTCTTTTAATTTCTTCAACTTCAATCCAAATCTCTTTTCCCGTTAACTTTCTAAGCTCTTGCTTTAAGATATCGAGTTCTGCAGCTTTTCTTCCAATAACCAAGCCTGGGCGCGCTGTATGAATAGTCACTTCTACTTTACCACTCATTCTTCTAATGATGATCTTAGAAGTGCCTACACAACAGGACTTTTTCATCAAATGCTTGCGAATCTTATGATCCTCTCCTAGTAAATCACCAAACTCCTGTTTGTTGGCATACCAAAGAGAACGCCATCTCTTATTTCTAATTAACCTAAACCCAATTGGCGATGTCTTTTGACCCATTGTTTCCCCTCTATTCAGCAGCCACGGCTATTGTAAAATGACTAGTTCTTTTCATGATTGGATGACTTCCACCCCTATTTTTTGGCTTAGCACGCTTTAAAACAGGTCCTGCATCCACTCTTACTTCTTTTACAATTAAATCGCGCCTTTGAACGTGTAACTGTGTTTCTGCATTAGCAACTGCAGAGTGTAATGTCTTTTGCAGAAGCAGTCCTGCTTTTAATTTACAAAAACGCAATTGTATTACAGCCTCTTCAACTTTAAGCCCTCTAATTAAATCAGCAGCTAAACGCGCTTTTCTTGGACTAATTCGCACATACTTTGTTTTCGCATAAGCTTGTGGCATAAATTCTTAACCTCTTCCTGAAGTTGCAGCTTTAGAACTATCTGTGCTTTTTTTCGACCCATGTCCTTTAAATACCCGCGTTGGTGAAAATTCACCAAGACGATGACCTACCATATTATCGGACACAAAAACACTAATAAATCTCTTCCCATTGTGAACATCAAAAGTGTGTCCAATCATTTCAGGAAGAATCATGGATCGTCGTGACCATGTTTTGATAGGGTTTTTTTTACCATTTTTATTTTGCACACTTACTTTATCTAATAAGTGATGGTCTACAAATGGTCCTTTTTTTAACGATCTTCCCATATAAACTTCAAACTCCCAATCTATTTCCTACGGTCTTTAACGATCATTTTATTAGATTTTTTCTTAGAACGCGTACGGCGTCCCTTAGTGTCTTTTGCCCATGGGGTCTGCGGAAGGTATCCATTATGTTTACCTTCTCCTCCTCCATGCGGGTGATCTACTGGATTCATTGCGGTTCCTCGAACAGTCGGACGAATTCCTCTCCAGCGAGAACGCCCTGCTTTGCCTTCAACACGTAAATTTCTCTCTGGATTAGAAACAGCTCCAAAAGTAGCTCGACAATTTTTATGAATGAGCCTTACCTCTCCAGATGGCATTTTTAAATTCACATATCCATCATCCGTTTTTGCCATTAATTGAGCAGAAAGGCCCGCTGAGCGCACAAGCTGACCACCCCGACCTGGGTAGAGTTCAATGTTATGAACAATTGACCCAAGAGGCATATACCTTAAGCGCATGCAATAGCCTATTTTAAATAATTGCCCTTGATCAGATGTCGCTACTACAGCCCCTACTTTCAATCCCTGTGGAGCTAAAATATAACGCTTTTCTCCATCAACATAGTTCAATAAAGCAATAGCAGCTGTTCTATTTGGATCGTACTCAATAGATGCTACTATAGCAGGTATATTTTCTTTATCTCTTTTAAAGTCAATAATGCGATAAAAACGCTTATGACCACCACCTTTATGTCTGCAAGTAATATGACCATGGTGGTTACGGCCATTTGTTCTTTTCTTCTTTTCAAGTAAAGACTTCTCAGGTTTTACACGGCTTAAAGCCTCTTGCTTGGTTAAAACAAGATGACGCTGTCCTGCTGTAATAGGTCGAAACTTTTTTAACATAGTAATTTCCAAGGCTCCTTAGCTTAACCTTTATCCTCAATATTATCCCCTGGCTCTAAGGAAACAATGGCTTTTTTAAAACCTGCTTTTTTTCCTAGACGTCCTCTTACACGTTTAGCTTTGGGCTTAATAGTAACTGTATTTACAGATGTAACTTTAATTTTTCTGTCGATATAAATCTTTTCAAGAGCTTGCTTGATTTCTTGTTTGTTTGCTTTTTTTGCAACTAAAAAAACATACTTCGGAGTTTTACATTTCCTAACAGAAGGATTACTTTCATTGGATTGCAATTGCTCCATAACTCGTGCTTTTTCTGTTACATGACGAGATAATATAACATCGTAAGGACTCTTTTTTAACATAATTAACCCTGTCCTCCCAATAGAACTTTTAACTGATCTACAGCTGAATTCATTACAATCAGATGTTGATTAGCGATCACGTCATATCCATTTACAATAGTTAACGGAAGAAATCTTAACCCAAGAACATTACGAGCGCTTAAAAACAGCGTATGGTATTTCTCTAGCAATATAGTGCTCTGTCCCTCATCGCCACCTTCAGCTAAAAAAATAATTTTTTTATTTTCCAAATCTCTTGCCTTTAAAAACTGCACCACTTGTTTTGTTTGTGGTTTATTCATTTCTTCAAATTGCAAAACATGTAGAGAGTTATTTAATACCTTTTCAATTAATAGCTGACGGATTACAGCACGCTTTTCTTTCTTGTTCACTTTTACGTGTTGATCAAATTTTGGTCTAGGAGCATGAACACGCCCTCCTCCTTTATATTGAGGAGCGCCTAAATAACCTTGCCTTGCTCTACCAGTTCCTTTTTGAGGATGGGGTTTTTTACCACTATGATTTACTTCCGCTCTCGTTTTTGTATTTGCAGACCACTGGCGAGCATTTGCACGCAGGGCCGTAACATAATCTTTAACCATTTGCGTATTTGCAGCTGGAGCAAGTAACTCATCATCGATTTCAATTTTCCCTACTTCTTCACCAGCTAAATTATATTCCTTTAGATAGGCCACAACTACAACTCCCTTACGCTTTCTTCTTTGCTTTTGAGATATAAACTAATCCATTGCGCGGCCCCGGAACAGCCCCTTCGACAAGGATAACATTCTTTTCTAAATCAACTTTTACCACGCGCAAATTTTGCGTAGTTACCATTTCATTTCCCATTCGACCAGATTTTTTTTGCCCTGGCAAACAACGTCCTGGCGTAGAACGCATACCGGTTGAACCACCATGGCGATGGAATCCAGAACCATGAGAAGCAGGTCCGCCTGCAAAATTATGACGCTTCATAACCCCTTGGTGACCCTTACCTTTCGAAATACCAGAAATATCGACATAGCTAATCTCATTAAAATAACTTACATTAAGCTCTTGAGCTACTTGAAAGTCTTCTACGTTCTCTACTCTAGATTCTTTTAAACCAGATCTTGGCTCTATTTTTGCTTTTGCAAAATGACCTTGCAATGGTTTAGAAACATTCCTAAGCTTTGAAGATTTAACTTTATAAGCCGCTAGCTGAATAGCATTATAGCCATCTTTGCCTTGGCTGCTTTTAATCTGAGCTATGACATTAGGCTCTGCCAAAATCACTGTGCAAACAACTTGATTGCCTTGAGCATCAAATCGCATTGTCATCCCTTTTTTCTTTCCTTGAAATTTTAAAGTCATACTTTTTCCTTATTATACAGATTATCGCCGTGAGTGATCTCTTTTAAGGCACTGTTATAAACAGCAACATCAGAATGAGAGTGTGTCTGACAGCAACAAGGAGTATACGCGCTTATGAATGCTTTGTACTTTCTTGCCCTTTAAGCCTTTACTTGTGGCTTAAGCGAAGAGGCTACCAAAAAACTGATTTTTCCCTCAACGTCTTTTTTACATTCTCTGCTTTTTATCTTGGCAAAAGCCAAGAAATGATCAACAAAGAGAAAATAAACCCCAAAACAAAGAGCAAAAAGCTCCATTCTCGAAGTTTCAATCTATTTTTCCTAACATCCCATGCCATAAGCAAACTCATTCTCTTTTAAAGAAAATTTTCCCTTATGAGAAGATAGTACTTTGCTATCATACAGATGAGCAGAAATTTTTAAAACTAAAAGACAACTACTTAACGCAAGTATTGGCCCGTCTAACTTCTTGGAGCTCTTTTTAAGCATTCCTAAAAAAATTTTTACAGATATTTCTGCTATCTTAAGCAAAGAGAGCCTGCATTTTTCATCAAGTTCTTTTTTAAGAATCTCTGATTCAGGATGGCAACTTAAGGCATAGTTCAAGTAACCCTGATACCCCTCCTGAAAAAGATAGAACACCTGAGTAAAAAGGTAGAAAGCTTCATTTACTTTTTCTAATTGCTTTTGCAGATCGGAAGAAAGAGAAACTAAGTGAATTCTTGTCAGAAAAAAAACCACTTTAACCCCATCACAAAAGATATCTATTGTACTAAAAATAAATTCACTAATTACCTGAACTCGTTTAGCGGCAAAATCACTGGAGCTGGAATTTGCATATACTTCTATTGCCCATTTAGAATGAGCGGTTAGCTTTTTAGCATCATTGAGTAGCTCTACTCCACTTAAAAGCTCTTCTCCCATATCACAGACATCTAGAGCCCTTTCATGATATTTCTGCATAGAAGAAAAAAAACATTTAGATGTTTGAACAGTTAAAAAAAGAGACCCTAGACCTAACCAAGACGGGCCGGTGTTGATTTTCGAGGGTTTTGCAGCATTATTTAAAGAAGGGCCGAATAGACCCTTTAATGTTTCCAAAAAAATCCTATCTTTGTGCTTATTAAATTATGTCAGCAATAAACTGTTTATATTTTCATATTTTGGCGTCATTGATTTCAAGAAATGATTAGATAAATTAGTCAATACAGCAATCGTTGAACAAAAAAGCATTGCCCTTGGAGAAGTCCCACAAAGCCCTTTCTTATTTGCTAAAGGAATAGCTCCAAGCATAAAAACAGAAATGTTTCCTGCTACGCTCACCAAATTTTCAAGACTTAAACCCTTTGTTTGACATTGCTTATGATCGTCTCCCAAACGAGCAATCGATCCTGCAATAATTGCAGTCAGATTTCCTATTTGAAGGAATGGGTTTTGCACAGATATAATCTTAGTAATATTCAAAAATTTAATACTCTCGAATACGCTACCGTACACCCCCGCCCATGCGCTAAGACTTTTTCTAAATGAGGCTCTTTTAAAGATATCTTTTAAAGAACTGCTTTCATTTTCTTCTCTAGGAGAATGCAGATTCCCTAATCGAAATTGAACGCCCTGTGGCAATAAAAATACTTTCCCATTTCCCAAATGAAGTTCACTATTACTTTCTGATAAAGGCCTATTTGCATCTCCATTTTGCAACTCATTCCCCTGTCTAATGAGGGCTCCATTCTGCAATTGAAATTTTGCATCTGGTTCTAATGCAGGTGCTTGTCCTGTTAATCGAAGAGTATCACCCTCTCTTAGAAAGAGGTTTCCTTCATCCAAAATAAGCTGATCTCCATTTTTAAATGAAACTACATTTGAAGATTTTAAATTTAATGCATTACTAATTTGATCAGAAAGGCCAACTAAAGTCAGCCATCCTTTACACTTTCCAGCTCCTTTAACTACAGCATCTACTTTTTCTACAAATTCTCTTTTCTTTAAGACAAGCAAAAAACAACGACCGAAAGCCTCTATTCCTTTAGCTAGATCTCTTGGTTTTTTTAACAAGGATTTAAAAAACCTACCGCTAACTTCACATGTTTTTTTCAATGGGGTATTTTCATATGCCTCATTTAAAGTATCCAAGACATAGTTAGTAGGAGTAATAATAAAAGAATCAAAAGCACTTTGAATATAAGAAGCCATAATTGCAAACCCTTGATTTATTGTATTTTAAATTAGAAAAGAGTGTGATTGTAGCTTAAATAAAGATAAACATCTAGCAGAAAGGTGGAATATTAAAAATTATTTTACCAAATAATTTTTGGGTTTTGAAGACCATTAAAGCAATCCGTTGCTGACATAGCTCGCTTTCCTTCGAGTTGCACTTCCAGAAGACGCAATACCCCTTGTCCGCAGACAACCCCTACTTCTTTACCTAATTTAACAAGGGAGCCTGGTTTTTCTGAAAAGGACAGATCTTCTGGAAATGCACGCAGGATTTTAAGGCGTTTTTTTTGGCTTTTTACCTCTAGCATGCAAAAGGCCCCTGGGGATGGGGATAAAGCTCGAATGCGGTTATGCAATAGAATAGAATCAAGACTCCAATCAACCTCTTCTTCTTGAGCAGATATTTTTGGCGCTAAGCTCATTTGAGAATGGTCTTGCGGAATTCTTTTTACAGAATGATTTTTAAATTGCTCAATTACCTGCAAGATCATCTCTTGAGCTAAAATACATAACTCTTTTTCCAGTTCACCATGAGTCATTTCAAAAGGAACGGGAATTTTTTGTATAGATATAATATCTCCTGCATCCATTTTTGGAGTCATTTCAATAATAGAAATACCTGTTTCTTTTTCTGCGTTTATCAAACATCTTTGCATAGGAGCAGCTCCTCTATATTTAGGGAGTAGACTTGCATGGATATTAATACATCCTAAAGAAGGAAGGTCTAAAACTTCTTTTTTTACAATCTCTCCATAAGCTACCACAATAAAAAGATCGGCCTGTAAACTCTTAAGCTGTGCAACAAATTCTGAAGAAGAAGCTTTTTCAGGTTGAAAAACAGGTAAACCTAATTGGATTGCGGTTTGTTTTACAGGAGGAAAAGAAGATTTTAACGATCGTCCTGTGGGACGATCGGGACGTGTAACAACAGCTATTACATCAATTTGGTTTTGCACAAGATAAAATAAAATTTGCGCGGCAAAAGAAGAGGTGCCAAAAAAAATGATTTTCATTAAAGAGTTATACTCTCTCTTCAATTAACTCTTCTAGTTCATCAAAGTCTTCTTCGACCAATTGTTGAACCGATTGCTGAAATCCAATTAATCCTCTCTGAGAGCTGCGACAAAAATTGATCCAGTGCTGAATGTGGATGGTTGGTTCAATTTCTCTATGAATGCGCTCTAATGCTTTAGAAAGGCGTAATTTAGCTCGATAGGTAATTTTGAAAGCCCTTGACAAAGCTCTACGATCTTCCAAAGAAAACCCATGACGCCTTAAACCAACCAAGTTCAAGCCTCCTAGCTTATAAGGGGTTCCTGCTCCAATGGTATAAGGAGGAACATCATGTGTAATGCGACTAAATCCTCCTACCATTGCATACTTCCCTATGCGTGCAAATTGGTGAACAGGTGTCATCCCACCAATGATTGCATGATCTTCTACAATTACATGCCCAGCTAGCATGGCATTATTTGCCATAATTACTTGATTCCCAATTTGACAATTATGAGCAATATGGCAATAGGCCATGATTAAGCAACCATCTCCTACGCTTACTACAGAGCCTTCTTTACAAGAGGAATTAATGGTGGCAAATTCTCGGATTTCACAATATTTTCCAATGACAACAAAAGTTTTTTCTCCTTTAAACTTTAAGTCTTGAGTTTTTGTACCAATACTTGCAGAGGGCCATACAATTGTTCCTTCTCCAATTGTGGTATAACCATCGATATAGGCATGAGACTTAATAACAACATGATCTTCAAGCGTAACATTTTTTTTAATGATCGCATACGCTTCAATTGTAACATTCCTACCAATCTTTGCACCGGATTCGATGATGGCAGTAGGATGGATATTTGACTGAGACATGGACTTCCAATTTTAATGTTTATTATTTAAGGCTAAAGCTGATCTTTATCAAGTAACGCAAATCCAATTTTAGCTTCTGTTACTACTTTCTCATTTACTATTGCGCATGCTGAAATTTTTCCCCCACTTCCGCTTAAGTGCAGCATGGATACTTCTAGCCTTAACGTATCGCCTGGTACAACAGGTTTGCGAAACTTTGCATCTTGAATATTCAATAATACAGCTGTTTTTGCATGAAATCCTTTTTTGTAAATCAAAATCCCTCCTGTTTGAGCCAAGGCTTCCAATACAAGAACACCGGGCATAATGGGAGCATCGGGGAAATGGCCTTGAAAGAAATGTTCATTAAACGTAACACTCTTTTGCCCAACGATCCGATTCTCATTAAGACTTAAGTGAATGATTTTATCAACGAGCAAAAAGGGATACCGATGGGGCAGAATTTTGGCAATTTCTTTAATATTCAAAACGATGTTCTGCTCTGAAAGGGCTTCACTCATCAAAAATTCTCCATTTTAATTTGATTATATAGCAATTTAGCAAAAGTATTATTAGAGGTGTGCCCAGAACGAATAGCAATAACATGCGCTAAAAAAGAAATGGGTATAAGAGAAAGATCCCCTATTAAATCTAAGATCTTATGACGAGCCATTTCATTTGGATAGCGCAATCCTTCTGGATTAATCACTTCATTTTCTTTTACGAGAACTGCATTCTCTAAACTGCCTCTTTTAATAAACCCTTTTTCTATCATAGGAACTACTTCTTCATAAATAGAAAAAGTACGACAAGGAGCAATTTCTTTAACAAACTCCTCTTTACTTAAAACAAACGTATGAAATTGTGTACCAATTCCTAAACAATGAGGATAGTGCAATGTATAACTCAACCGGTACTCATTAGCTGGAATTGCAATAATCTGAACCTGATCATTTGACCAAAATATAGGGGATTGCAAAGAAAATACTTTTTTATCCTCTCTTAACTCCATCACCCCTGTTTCTTCTATCAATTGAGAAAAATCTTTAGAACTCCCATCTAACATGGGGACCTCTGGCCCTGAAATTTGAATAAATACATTATCAATCTCATGAGCGCGCAAAGAAGCTAGCAAATGTTCAACCATTTGTATGGAAGCTTTTTTGTTACCAATTATGGTACATCTAGGAGTGCTGTATACGGAATCTAGCGAGGCAATAATCTTAGGCGCATTCGGCAAATCTGTGCGCTGAAACACAACCCCTTGATCTGCAACAGAAGGATGAAAAGTTAGAGTGGTTTCTTGTCCAGTAAAGACCCCTATTCCAGAAATAGATACACTTTTTCGTAGAGTGCGTTGTTTTCTTTCAACGCTTGGCATAGTTAAAACAGAACTCCTTGATAGCTTACAGGGGAAAGACAATAGACACCTCAAAAAATTATTTTTTAAATCCTAGTTTGCTAAATGAGCAAAAAAGTTATTTATTACTAAGAAGCTACCCAAAGATTATCATTTTCTTCAAGCGGATTTTACAAAACTAAAATTCTCTAAACATCATCTATTTTTGGCGGAATAATAGGATCATGACGAATAATTACTTCTTTTTTTCTTCGATCATATCCCATCAACAATAAAAGCCCTCCTAGCATACTTAAATGTTGTAAAAACAAAGTCATTTGCGATGCTCGCTCAATACCCGGCGCAAGCCAAAATGGATAGAAAACAAGAATCGTCCCTAAAACTAGCAATGCTAAAATAAAAGCTGCAAAACGAACAAAGAGACCTAAAAAAATACATACACCCCCTAGAAACTCTATAATGGTTTGCATAAAGAAGGCAAGCGATGGCCTGGAAAGAATCATTTCTAATCCTTGTTTTATCCATTCTTTTTGCCCACTTATCCCACTTAAATTGTGTATAGCAGTTATAAACTGCTGTTCCGCTCCTTGCCAATCAAGCAATTTTTGAAAAGCAGTTGCAATAAAAATTAAACTAATACAAACCCGGCCTAAAAATATAATCGTGGATCGAAACATAAAACACCCTTATTCCTTCTTTTTTTATAAAAATAATTATAACTTTGAGCAAAGTCAACTAGTTTTCATGAGAAATTTAATCTAAAATAGCTTATACTAGCTACAAAACTAGTTTAACTTAAAAATGATAAAGAAAACTTTTCGAGAACATCATCTATTTACTATTCTCTCTGAATACGAAAACCAACTGCTTCCTTTAGATCGTTTTCTAAAGGAGTATTTTCGTTTTCATAAAGCAATAGGCTCTAAAGATCGGAAGGTCTTATGTGAAAATATTTATTCCCTGGTAAGATGGAAGGGTTTGTTGGATTATTTATGTGATCAGCCTATTTCATGGGAAACTAGATACCAAAAACTTGTTCAAATAAAACCGGACCATTTTTTTGATGATGCGCAAATCCCCCTACATATACGCTTAAGCTTCCCCAAAGAGCTCTTCTCTTTAATTGTAGAGAGTTTAGGTGAAGAAAAAGCCCGTTTTTTTTGTCGAGCTAGTAATTCTACAGCCCCCATAGCGGTAAGGGTTAACCTATTAAAAACCTCTCGAGAAAACCTATTAAAAGCATGGGAAAATGCAACTTGTGGCTCGTTTCACACAGCGATTATCTTACCCAAAAGAGTCAATTTTTTTACCTTCCCTGAATTTAAAATGGGTCATTTTGAGGTGCAAGATGAAGCAAGCCAGCGCCTTGCAGATCTAGTTGCAGTTAAACCAGGGCAATTAGTGCTCGACTTTTGTGCAGGAAGTGGTGGAAAATCTTTAGCCATCGCCCCCAAAATGCAGGGGAAAGGACAGCTGTTTTTACATGATATTAGAAAACATGCCTTGATCGAAGCTAAAAAACGCTTAAAAAGAGCTGGTATACAAAATGCTCAAGTGTTGCTTCCCTCCTCTTCTCAGAAAAAGGCACTCTATGAAAAATTTGACTGGGTATTAGTAGATGCTCCTTGCAGTGGAACAGGCACACTACGCAGAAACCCCGATATGAAATGGCGCTTTACTTCAAAGGCATTTCAGAAAACACTAGAAGAACAAAGACTAATCTTTGAACAGGCTTTGCGGTTTGTCAAACCAGGAGGCTATATTGTATACATGACCTGTAGCGTACTACAATTAGAAAACGAAGAACAAACTCAATATTTTAAAAAAACCTTTTCATTAAACACTATTTCTTCTGCTTTTAGCACTTTGCCCTTAGACACAAATGATCCTGATGGATTCTATGGCCAAGTCTTTGTAAAATAAGCTAACTTCAGAATATACTTAAAAACCATACTCTTTATTAAGGATAAAAAATGATGAAATCACTGTTCTACTTCCTTTTACCTATTTTGGGATTATTCTCTTCTACATGTTATACTACAGAATTTTCAGAATATCCCATTACCTCTGAAGAAACGGGGCAAATAACTATTCACAATCGAATTTTAACCAAATTTAACAATAAGACTTATTCCGTACTCGACGTAGTTAAAAAAATGGATATGATTTTCGATAACCATTATCCTCAATTTGCACATTCTAAATTAGCTCGCTACCAGTTTTATAACGCACAATGGAAAGATACTTTGCAAAAAATGCTCGATCAAGAATTAATTTTATTGGATGCAGAGCGAATTGGAGTTAAAGCAACAGATGCAGAGGTAAGAGAGGAATTACTACGCAAATACGGTCCAAATGTAATGACCTCTTTAGATCGATTAAAATTAAGTTATGAAGAAGCGCGTAAAATGGTCTCTGAGGATCTTATTACAGAGAAAACATTGTATTTTAAAGTATATTCTGAGGCATTGCGTGTAAGACCTAATGACATCAAAGAAAAATATATAGCCTATTGCAAAAAAAATCCTGCATCGCAAAAATGGTGCTATCAAGTGCTAACCATTCGTTCTGAGAATGAAAATATCTCTCAAGCATTAGCACAGTTAGCTTTTGATCTTCTAAAAGAAAAAAGAGACCTCTCAGATATCTCTAAAAACCTGCAATCAGAAAACCCTAATACTACTGTTTTATTTACTCCTGAAATAATAAGTGACAATGCATCTATTTCTCAAGCTCATAAGATGGTAATAGAAACGCTAAACCCTGGAGATTTTAGCACCCCTATTTCTCAAGTGAATAAAGATCAATCTATCGTACATCGCATTTTCTATCTAAAAGAGAAAGATGAGATAAATCCACCAGAGTTTCCTAAATTAGCAGAAAAAATCAAAGATGGGCTGATTCAAGAGTCTATTACTCTGCATTCATTAAACTATATGAAAAAACTCAAAACCCGTTATGGTTTTTCGGAACAAGATCTGACTATAAATTCCGATTTTAAACCTTTTTCTTATCAATGAGTATTTATAAACCCTCCGTACTTAAAGAGTTTTTGCGTTTTTCTCATATCCATCCTAAAAAAGCGCTTTCACAAAATTTTCTCATCGACGGTAATATTGTACGTAAAATTATAGACGCAGCTCAAATACAAGCAGGTGATGTGGTTTTGGAAATCGGACCCGGACCTGGTGCCCTAACAGAAGCACTATTAGCAAAAGGGGCTATTGTTACAGCTGTTGAAAAAGATTTTGTATTTGCAGAGCAATTATACCGCTTAAAAGATTTGGGAAATTTAACAATACAGAGAGAAGACTTTTTATTATTTGATTTAGAAAAGTTTCTAGACTCTAAAGAAAATAAAATCAAAGTGGTTGCAAACCTCCCCTATCATATTACTACTCCTATCTTACTAACTCTACTTCCACACTATGATAAGATTGATTCTTTAACCCTTATGGTACAAAAAGAATACGCTGATCGAATGGTTGCTCCTTCAAAAACCTCTCATTATAGTCATCTCTCTTTACTCGTAAGTTTTTTCTGCCAAGCAAAGCTTACTTTTACCATTAATCCGAGTTGCTTCTTCCCTAAACCAAAAGTAAGATCTGCTATTGTGCATTGTAGGTTAAACCCACCTGCTCTAAGTGACGATATAGATGCATTTTTTTTCCTAACTCGTAGCGCTTTTCAACAGAAAAGAAAAATGTTGCGCTCTTCTCTAAAATCTCTAGCCTCTAGCGAGTTCATTGAACAAGCTCTTCAAAGCATTCACCTTCCCATAACTGCAAGGCCAGAAGAGCTGAATTTACAAGAATTTATTTCTTTATTTAAGCAAATTAAGGACGCCTTCTTACCCAAACAAAACTAAAAAATAATACCGTTATTCCTAATCCTAACATGAGTAAAGGCAGGAATTGTTTTAAATTCATGCTCCAGCTTAGACATTTATCTAAAACCTGATAATAAAAAGTAGAGCTTACTTTTTCTATTGCATATAAGGGATAGGTAGCTAAGACTTGCTTATTCTGATCATACAAGGACAGCGTTGCTAATTGTTGTCCTGTTTGAATAGGAAAAGAAATAGGTCTCCATTCCAATTCTGGTTTTATCAATGGTTCCTCTGAAGCATAATAACTGATAACTACATCTTCATTTAAAGCGGCTTTAATCGGGTGTTTGCTCTTTTTCTGGATAGTATTAAATACGTCAAAATTTTTAGAAAAAAGAGTTCTTTTGATTTTTGGCTCATTAAATCCTGCTTCAAAAAGAGCAATGGTATCTCGGTATCTCTGTTCTAACTTATCGCAACCCATAAGCACTACTATCAGATTTCTACTTTGATCTTCGGCTGCTGCTGCTATAGTATACCCTGAGCTTGCAGTGTATCCTGTTTTTACCCCTATTGCCTTAGGGTAATAAAACTTACCTGGCTTGATCAAAGAGTTATGTTGCAGTAGTTCTACTTGTGGCTGTTTATTACTAGCTGGCTTTAAATAAGTTATAGTTTTAACTACCTTACGAAAAAATGGTTGCTCTAAGGCTTTTTTTGTTAATAAGCACATATCGTAAGCAGTCGTTTTATGGTCGGCATGACTTAGCCCATGAGGAGTGGTTAAAATGGTTTGCTTACACCCTAGAGATTTTACATATTCATTTAATTCTTGCATAAATTGTGGTATACTTCCAGATACCCATTCAGCCAATGAGTTTGCCGCATCATTTCCAGAAGAAAGCATAAGTCCATAAAATAGAGCTTCAGCAGAAACCAGCTCCGCTACTTTTAATCCCATAAGAGATCCACCAAATTCAAGACGATAAGGCGGATGAGATCCTAATTTATCTCTTCGCATCTGAGGAGAAACGCTACTAACTGCATCTTTTGAAACCTTGATTACCTGGTCTAATTGATCCCCTCGTTTTTCTAGAGCATATAAGGCTGTAATAACTTTGGTGATGCTAGCAGGATACAAAGGCAAATAAGCATTCTTCTCATAAAGCACAGCTCCTGTTTCTGCATTCATTAAAACAGCAGCTTTTGCAGAAATATCAACTTGCAGAGCTGTATTAGCCAATCGACTGACTATCATTAATATAAAAAGAAATACAAATCGCATCATATAAAAATATTATTTCTCTTTTTTCACTTTAGATTATCTCTTAAATTTTAGCTTGATCTAATTGAAAGTCAATTAGTTTCACTAATATTTATACAGCATTTTGTATCGTTAAATTCAAATAACTCACAAAAAATCTTCGCAATCTCTTTAAAAAAAGTAGCTAACTACGCAAGATGAGGATTTTATGACACCCTCATAAATACAGCTCTACCATGAGATAATATAACTAATAAGCACAAAATAAAAACTTGACACAAGGCTAGTTTTAACGCTAAGCTAAGGTGACGGTAAGGAGAAGGTATGATTGACCCGCTATCGCTAGAAGAAGCCTATGAGGAATTTATTAGAAATTTGCCTAAATGGCTCCCTGATGGGATTATCCATGTAGACCTCAAGCTATTAAACACTCTTGGACTGCTCAATCACAATGATTTAGATCATACATATGAAGATGCCGAGCTTGATCAATATTTTCATATCATTGAAACCCCTGATAAAGTAACGTTATTTAACGAGCAATTTGCCATTTGGATTGTTCCACAAATTGTAAATGAAATTCCTACTACAACAACATTTATAGCTCTTCTTCCCCATAATAAACCACATTTAGAAATAGTATATACTACATCCGGGGTGTATAATACGCCTAAATATATTTTAAAAATTCTACAGCATTTTTTAACAGAAGTACAAGACACAGAAGCTGTTATCTCCTCAATTGGTAAAAAATCTTAAAAATTTAAAGAGGTGCTAACCCACCTCTTGCTATTTTTGAATCTTTTATTTGGAGAAAATTACAAAATATTTTACTACATCTCTAAGCTTATGTAAAAAAAGCAGCAGAACTGCAGGGTTAGGAAAGATTGCAAAACCATTATACAAGAATTCTATTAGTCTTATTCGATCAGCAGTAACTCTTTTGGTAATTCAGCAGCTGCTCCTAAAAACTCAGAAGCTACTTTAAATTCTTCATCTGAAATTTCCTCTCTTCTTAATAGAGCTGCTGTCATTTCATTTCCAATAATACGCCTTCTTCTTTGATTCATTGAGTATAATTTGACAATTTTTTCCGCCTTTTCTGTTAAGGGCCCATACTCCTCTTTAGCTAGATCAACAATAGACTTTTGCGTTAAAACTTTGCTGTTGTAGTTATGTACTAGTCCATCAAAAATATTTTTGTAGTAATCAGGAAGCGGCTCTAAAGTGTTTGCTGTTACATGTCCAGCTCTAAAAGGTGAGCTACTCATCCAAAGCTCAGTTTGTCTTTCTGTACTAAGAAGTAATCTATCCAAAGAGTTCCATTTTCCTTGCCAAACAGCTAAATGAGCAAGAATGGCACTTTTATCGTAAATATGGCCATCAGTTGCTTGGACTGGCTCTAACATGAAGTTGTGAGTGATCGGACATATAAGCTGGAAATCTTCCCATTGATTAGGATCCATATACCTTGATAGCGCAGGGAATATAATGGTTTCATATTTTTCATTTCGCCATTTATGGTATTCAGGTGAATTTTTAATATCTGTAATAACTCTTGCGTGCCCAAGCTTTTCTCCAGCATAGTAGCCAGTTACACCTCCTGTTAACCCACCCGCAGCTCCTGCTAAGGCGGTTAGGGGAACAGAGCTTGTCGTTTTCCAAGCAAGAGCTCCTCCTCCTAAAGCACCAACGGCTGCTCTAGTAGCAGCTCCTGCTAGCTGAGCTTTATAGACTGCATCAGCCACTCTAGCTGATATCTCCGCTCTTTGTGGAGAGTTGTATTGATAACTTTCAAAGTTGAGATTTTCTATTTCTTTTCTTTCTTTATCTGTTAAAGCAAGACAAGTATCCCCAATTAGCATGTCTTGTTCTTCTGTGCGTATTCTCTCTGGAAGGCAAGTTCTTATTTTTTGTAAAATCATGGGAAAGATCCTAGGCTTGATATTTTTTAAAAAAGTAGAGGGCTATCGATGTGACGACCAAAATTGATAGATAGTATGGCATAAAAAAAAACAGCTAATAGCTGTAGTAGCAGCAGCAGCGATTTCATATTTATCGCGTTTCCCAAAAATTTTCTCCGCTTTCTCAGATGGAGATAATTTGTCCCACTCTTGTCTATGTTTAGCGAGTACAGCTCTGTTGTTACCGTTGATCATCCAAAGATCAATATGTCTTGAGTCTAGATATTTTGGTTCTTGATCTTGCAACCATTTTTTTGATCCTGCTACCCTTTCCTAGACATAAAGAACATAGACAGTAAATAATAAAAGCTTAAGAAAAATAAGGGTCTATGAAAAATCAAGAAAAGTACAACCGTGAGTTTAAAATAAATACCGTAAAACT
>JBAUFS010000114.1:0-6404 GCA_049679255.1 Candidatus Rhabdochlamydia sp. | reverse complement strand
GTAGCCCTTGGGCATTTGCTCCTCCTTTGGTATTTTTTTTGTCTTAAAAACACCATAGAAGTTGCAGCCATCTCTGACCACTTTAAATTTTAATCTATTTGTCGCACTTCTCTATTGAATGGGCCTTGTAATACACGGAATAATCTTAGTTCTGAAAAATTTACACTTAAGTCACTTGGAAGTTGTTCTTCTTATGAATATGTAGATGCTTCTTCTGAAGGAAAAACAAATGGCAAATTTACCATAGATCAGGCAAGGAGAGTTCCTTTGTCTTCAGAAGAGACCTAAAGAGGAATGGTATTTTCTATCTGTTCTGAAAGCAGATCTTCGATTTGCCTATGATCCAAAAGATTTTTTTCTCGATTGGTTGCAAGCTCAATGATGCAAGAATGAGGGTCTTGTTGCAGAAGTTTTTTTAAAGAGATAAGGTCGTAAGGCGCGTAATAGGGAAGAGAAAAAAGCTTTGCTGCGGAAGAAAAAGAGATTTCATGTGTTGTTGCAAAAAAGGTTTCTTTGATTGTTTTTGGTTGATCAAGGGGAAGAAAGGAAAAAATGCCTCCACCTTGATTGTTGATTACAATTAAGGTGCATGGATAGGGCGACTTGGCAACTAAAGCTAGTGAATTTATATCATGTAAAAAACTTAAATCTCCAAGGAGTGCAATAGTGTGCTTTTGTGCACCTTCTGCTATGCCACAGGCGGTGGCGATATTACCGTCGATGCCAGAGAGTCCGCGGTTAGCAAAAACGGGTCCTGAAACTAGGGGAAGATAGCAGTTAGCATCTCGGATAGGCATGCTATTTCCTAGGAAAAGAGCAGCGTTTTTTTGCTCAAGGAGATTGGCTATTGCAGGCTCTGAGAGGGTTGTTTGCTTAAGAAAATAGTCAGATAGCTTTTTTGAAGTTTGTAATTGCCTTGTCTGCCAAAAGTTAAGCTGGGATGTAGTTTTACTATCAAGCTTAAGGCATAGCATTTGGCAAAAAGAAGAGATATCTGATTGAATGCGATGATTGATAATGTGAGCTGGATCAAAACGATGAGGGCCTGCTAAGACTTGCAGATAGAATTTAGGAGAAGATTTTTCTAATGTTTGTAAAAGGACCTTAGAAACAAAGCGCTCACCGATTTGAATAACTGCCTCAAAAGAACAGGGATTCATTTTTAAGATCAGATCAAAATGAGAAATGATCAAAGGATGGTTGAGAGCTCTTAAAGGGGAGAGAATATCGGGAAAAATAGGCCAGTTTAATTTCTCTGCTAGAGTAACTACAGGATCTACAGGACTTGTTGCAGTTGCGATTATGATTCCATTTGTATGCTCTTTTAAGAGAGATGCATATTGTTCAATGATTGAGCAGCTAGGAATTAGAGAAGCGCGTGTGTAATGTATGGAAGGAAGTGCTTCTAATGATTTGTATTCAGAAGAAAGAGGTTCTCGAAACATGCAATTAAGATGAACGGGTCCTTGAGCGTAATAAACCGCTTGAGCAATGGTTGTAGAAAGAGACTTTATGGAAGAGAGTTCATCAGCACAGGGAAGATCTATTTGCCAATTCACATAAGATCCAAAAATGTTAACCTGATTACAACTTTGGTTAGCGCCGCAGTCACGTAGTTCAGGAGGGCGATCCGCTGTTAACAAAATAAGGGGAACAAAGTCATGCTTTGCTTCCATTACTGCGGGCAGAAGATTACCAACTGCTGTACCAGAAGTAACAATAAGTGCAACAGGCTTTTTACTGGCTTTAGCATACCCTAATGCATAAAAGGCTAATCCTCTCTCATCGAAATGAATATGACTGCGTGCTTCGAAGTGATTGGCAACAGCTAAAACAAGCGGCGTTGATCTAGAGCCTGGAGCCAAAAAAAAATCCTGTACCCCTTGTTTAATGAGCTGATCGATGAGTTGATAACTAAAATAATAGTTATTTTCAGCGATTGATTTCATGAAAGTATCCTGCAAAAAGCGGCTGTTTTGGCTTCTAACTCTTCCCATTCTTTTAGAGAATTGCTTCCTTGAACAATTCCAGCGCCAGCAAATACTTTTAAGCAAGAGTTAGTTACAAGCGCTGAGCGTATTCCAACAGCTATATCAGCCCCTTGAGTTCCCAACCATCCAATAGCTCCGCTATACCAGCCGCGCTGAAAGGGCTCTAAGGATTTTAAGAGCTTAAGGGCTTCTTGTGTAGGTGTTCCACATACAGCTGGCGTGGGATGAAGAGCTGCTAATAGCTTTTGATCGGTACAATCAGAAGTTAAAGTAGCCATTACTTTATTGTATAGATGTTGCACAGAAGTTGTGCGTAAGATTCGATCCTCTTGCCAGTTTAACTGGCTAGATAGAGGTAAAAGAGCCTTTTCGATAAAGTTTTTTACAAAGTTAAATTCTCGATTGTCTTTGGCAGAAGATTTAAGTTCGTAAGCTAGCTCATCTTCATGTATTCCACGCGGCCTTGTTCCTGCAATAGCTTCACTAAAAACCACATTTTTTTTTCTATGGAACAGGGTTTCTGGAGTAGCTCCTAAAAAGGTGGAGTCTTGAGAAAATTGAAAAGCAAAGCAAGTGGCTATTTCTGCTTTTTTCTCAAGAGCTTGTAGCAAAGGCCAAGCAGGGGTAGTTGTAAACTGTGTTTGACGTGCAAGCACAATTTTTTCAAGGCCTTTGATAGAAAGTACATGTTCGACATTTTTTTTCCACTGAGTCCAACTAGGCAGATGAGACACCTTAATACAAGGGGTAATCTGCTCTATAGGATTCTCTGGTTTGAGCTCTCTAAAAACCAGAGGGTCGGGATTTTGATTGATAAAGTGTGCAATCAGTATAATTTTATCATCGGTTTGGACAATTTCAAAGCGAGGTAACCAGAACTGCGTGTTGGGAAGTTCTTCTTCCCAGGCAGATTCAGGAAAATGGATCCCCCCAAAGAAGCGAAGATCTACATCTTCTGTTTGCTCAATATGAGGGATGTCAGAGTAACACAAAAGGGAGCCTAGCGCCATGTGAGTGGTCTTAGTGTGTTTATCTTTCCAATAGACTTTAGGGTAGATATCCTGAGAAGCCAGCCAGGAAATAGGGGAAAGATACGAGAAATCAAGAGAGCAAGAATCATAGGAAAAAGATGTGTTATTCACAAAAAACATTCTCATTTAATCCGGTCTCCTTGGTAAATACAAACAGCACCGCCTGTGAAAGAAGTAGCTTTTACCGATGTAAACCCTACATCTCTTAAATAAGTGCAGAATTTTTCCCCACAAGGGAAACTAGAAATCGTATCATTTAGATACCGGTAGGCTTGAGGTTGTCCTGAAATGACTCCTCCTAGAAAGGGTAAAAGATAACGCAAATAAAAATGATGTCCTGCTTTTAATAATCGATTGTTAGGAACTGCTCCTTCTAGAATTAAAAGTCTACCTTGTGGCTTTAATACACGAAAACATTCTTGAAGTGCTTTGTTAACGTCCATGACATTTCGAATGCCAAAAGAAATAGAGATACAATCAAAACAATGATTTTCAAAGGGAAGATCTAACAAACTAGCTTCTTGCAGAGAAATGCAAGAATCGAAACCTTTTTTTCTGATTTTTTTATTTGCTATTTGCAACATTTCTTGGGATAGATCGATACCTGTAGCAGAAGTGATTTTTTTAGAATAGCGCATAAAAGCTAATAATTGATCCGCAGTTCCCGTTGCACAATCCAATAGGGTTAGTTGCTTTTTTTCTGGTAAAAATGCAGCCATTTTTTTCCGCCATAAGCGATCTAGCCCAAAAGTCATAACCCGGTTTACCATGTCATATGTAGGAGAGATTTTATCAAACATCTTCCAGATTTCAAATCTTGAAGGGTGATTTTTTTCTCGTAACATGATAAAACCAACTTATAGGCTGTCTTAAAGCATATAAACATTTTCAAGAAAAAAAGAAAAGCGCCTTAATTTTTTTAAGGCGCTAAAAGGATTTTTAAGCGCGCTTGCGCTCGTTTTCTGAGAGATATTTTTTACGTAATCTAATAAAGTGAGGAGTGGTTTCGATTAACTCATCATCTTCAATAAAATCAATGGCTTGTTCTAAGGTGAATTTACGCGGTGGAGCGAGAATAATGTTTTCGTCGGTTCCTGAAGCTCTCACATTCGTAAGCTGTTTTCCACGTACAATGTTTACTACCAGATCATTATCTCTATTGTTTTCTCCCACAATCATCCCTTCATAGACATCATCGCCAGGAGCTACAAATAAAGTCCCTCTATTTTGTATGCTAAAGCAAGCATATCCTGTAACTTTGCCCGGTCCATTTGAAATAAGAACCCCTTTTGGCCTGCCTTCAATGGGTCCTTTCCATGGAGCGTAACTATCAAAGACCGATGTTAAAATGCCTAAGCCTTTGGTCATGGTTAGAAAATCATTGCGGTACCCCATTAAACCGCGAGTGGGAACGAGAAACTCCAAGCTGGTAATATCATGTTCATTTGTGCTTAAGGAGCGCATTTCTGCTTTGCGGCGAGAAAGCTCTTCAATCACACTGCCTGAAAATTCTTGAGGCACTTCAACATGAACGCTTTCAAATGGTTCGTGCTGAACTCCCTCTACTTCTTTCAAAATAACTTGAGGTTTGCAAATAGTAAATTCATAACCTTCCCTACGCATAGCTTCGATTAAAACCGCTAAATGTAGCTCACCTCTACCACAAACCCGAACGGCGTCATCTCGAAAATGATCCTCAATTTTCAAAGAGATGTTAGCTAGCTTTTCTTGGGCTAGTCGCTCTCTTATTTTATTCATCGTTACATGTTTGCCATCTTTACCTACAAAAGGGGAATTATTAACCATTAATTCAACAGATAGCGTAGGCTCTGCAAGTATAATAGGGGGCAGTTGTACAATGTGAGAAGGATCGCATAGAGTATCGCCAATAGTAATCTCAGCAATTCCTGAAATGCAAACGATATCTCCTACACCAGCTTCATCAACTTCTACTTTCTTTAATCCGTGATATCCTTCAATACGCGTTACTTTATGTAAAGAGGTGTGTCCATTCATATCTACTTTGCTAAGGGTTTGTCCTTTAGTGACTTTCCCTTCGAGAATACGACCGCAAGCCTGACGACCTACAAAATCATCATAGCTTAACGTACTAGCCTGCATGAGGAAAGGTAGCTCTAGGCTACCTGGAGGAGGAGAGACATTCTCGATAATCATTTCAAATAAAGGTCTCATATTTACACGTGGGTCATTTGGTTCACGCGTGGCAAAGCCAGATAATCCAGATGCATAGCAGATAGGAAATTCAAGCTGCTGATCATTGGCGCCCAATTCGACAAATAAATCAAAAGTAAGATCTAAAGCTCGATCGGGATTTGCATGTGGGCGATCAATTTTATTAAGTACAACAATGGGCTTTAAACCAATTTTTAACGCTTGAGCAAGCACAAAACGAGTTTGAGGCATGGGACCTTCTTGAGCATCTATCAAAAGAAGAACGGAATTGACCATACCTAAAACGCGCTCTACTTCTCCTGAAAAATCAGCATGACCAGGAGTGTCTATAATATTAATTTTAAATTCATCAAATTCGATACTGGTATGCTTAGCAAAGATGGTAATCCCTCTTTCTTTTTCCTGATCGTAATTATCCATCATTCTTTCAGCAGTAGCTTCGTTTTCTCGAAAGATATTGGATTGTTTAAGTAGGCTATCTAATAGAGTTGTTTTACCATGATCAATGTGAGCGATAATCGCAATATTACGAATCTTTTTGGGGTCGCGGATTTTTTTGGAATAAGACATAAAAAGGAATCTCTTAGGGTTATCAGTTGATTGATGATTTTAAAACAATCTTCATTAAAATGCTAGTTTAAGAACCTTTAAGAAAATCCTTAATTTGTTGTTAAATTTTTTTTATTATGATTTCTTTGTTTTGCGTATGTGCATAAGATGGATTTAAGGCATATGGATTAAAGGGTGCTTTTTTCTTCTTTATCCTTAAAAATTTTAGAGAACAGAGAACATTATGAGGGCCTTGGCTTATGAGTTAATTCAAATGAAGTTTTTCTTTGTTCAATGAATCTTTTTATGTGAGGTTATATATATCCCAAGTAACTTATGCTAGTCATTTACAGTGTCCTCTTTGGAAAGAAGACATTTTGATAGAAAGATTTAAATATTTTTATTAAGGTAAAATCTTCTTTACCTAAAATGGTTAAATCATGCGCAGAGATATAAAATTTAATTTTCAAAAATTGCGCCATTCCAAAATTGCGCAACTGATACGACGCTGGGTATATACTCGATGGATTTTAAATTACGGATTTATAATATGGAAATTTTTAACAAGAAGGCTCTTTAGTTCTTCTTCATATTTAGGAATATTTTTAAAAAAAGCAAAAATGGTTTCTTTAAATTCTGT
>JBAUFS010000113.1:0-74759 GCA_049679255.1 Candidatus Rhabdochlamydia sp. | reverse complement strand
TGAAAAATGGAACTATCAAATTCAATATCAAATATTTAATTATTTAGATAAAACCACAGAGCAAACAAAATGGCTTCGACCTCCTGCTTTTCTTGCATTTGGTGTGTCTAGTTTAGCATATTTTACTACTCGAACCCTTTCTGTTTTAGAATTAACAATCCACGGGCTTGTTCTTTCTTCTTCTTCAGAAAATAGAGCGCGTGGATGGATCCTTCTTAAGAGAGCCCCATGCCAGGTTGGAAATCTAGTTGCTATTTTACCAAATGCATTAATAAATGCTATTACCATCATTGGTGAGCCAAAGTTTTATATACTGAGCAATAGTGAGCACATGAAAGTAAACCGAATTCATCTAGAAGCAGGAACAATAGGAACTCAGCCCTACGAAATTGATTCACAAAGAGCTATTGGAAAAGCTAATTGAATGGCAAGAAGGAGAAGAGGATTAATACATAATGTCTATGCCTTTTTCTCATTTTGAGTTCTCTAACTAGCAAAAATTAAATAGTAGCAAGATCACAGGAAGAATTTAGAAAATGCGTTACTTCTAGATCACTAACAGGTTCAAAGTTGTGATAAAAGTCAGAGATTCTTGCAAAAAAGGAAGGAGAGAACAAACACGTGGTTGGTACTTCTTTTGAGATCTTTGCAAGAGATGAACGGCTAGCAACAGGAACGGCTAGGTGAATGTCTGTAACTTGTAGTTTTTTTAAAGCTTGTATAGCTACTTGCATACTAGATCCTGTAGCCATGCCATCGTCGACTAAAATGATTTGTTTTTGGTAGAGCAAACGCTCAGAGATATGATAGGATTTAGCTTGTTTTTCTAAATGGGTTTTTTGATTTTCGAGCTCTTTTCTTATATAGTCATTAGGAATATCAAGAATACCGATCAAATCTGCATGTAATAATTCTACGTCTTGTTCTGCAATAGCGCCTAGAGATAGGGTAGAGTGAGGAGATCTAATTTTACGAACTAGGAGGGTGTGAAAAGGAAGGTGTAATAGCTGAGCAATTTCAAAAGCAATGGGCACCCCTCCACAAGATAGCCCTAATATAAGGGTATCTGAGTGATTTTGATAGCTTATTAGATGCTTTGCTAGCTGATTTCCTGCATCTTGTCTATTATTAAACATCATTAATACACCTTTGAAGAAATATAAAATATGATTTTTATGCTATTTCCATGCAAGTCAAATTTAACCTAAACTAAAAAAATATTTAGTTCAGATTTAATTTTTCTTGAGGGAGTAACCAGTTGAGATCTTGTTGCAGAAATTCATCAAATGTAGAACATAACTTCTGGTAAGAGGTTTGATCATTTCTGCGGTAAATATAACCTATACAATGAGTGTCGTAGATACTTATTTGAGTATGGCATAGATCAGAAGGGGGAATGCAGAGTTTGTTTATAAGATCCCCTATTTTTTTTTTGATTTCTATAAATGGGGAGGCAAACATAATGAGGAAAAATTCATCTTTAGTTTGAGTCTTATAAAAAATGGGGGTGTGGGTATAATCTGCATTGATTGCTTTAAGCATCATATTAAAAAGCATCTTTAGTATAGAAGGCATAATCAAAGTTTGGCTTAAAGGGGGAGTAAGTGAGTAGAAGAAATTTTCTAATAAAAAATTTTCATGGGGAGAGAGCTCTTTAAAAGAGCTGCAAAGCTCGTGGAAAACCTCTTGTTGTTTAGAAAGAATGCCCCCATTGAAGTCGCGAATGCCTCCTTTGAAGATACAATTTAGTTCAGAAGAGAGGAATTGGCGGGCCTTAAATAGATCAATAGAAAATCTACGTAAAAATGGGGTTTTATTAAGAGCTATATAGAAGATATTTGCTTCTTTTTGATATTTTTTTCTCAGTAATCCCGCAGATTTAACTTCCAATCTCTCAATTTTAATAGAAGTGTTTGCTTTTTCGAATAAATGGATAATATCTGGAGAGGAATCATTAAGAACTCTTAGTAAAATCACGGTAAATATGAGCTGGTGTTTTGTTTGGGTGTTAAAAGAGATAGTGACTTGAGGTAGATCATTAATATATTTTAGTTGACGGCTGAGCAATACAATGCTTCGCATGATTTCTTCTTCATTACGAGGCATTAAAACAGGGTGGATGATGCTTTCTATATTCTCTTTTAACTCTCGATTTAGACTTTTACGTAACTCTTTAATTTCATCAATCGTAAATGGGGTATTATCTTTTTTCTCAATTTCTAAATAGAAAAGACGAATAGGGTCATGGGTTCTACGATCAAGAACAAAAGAGTTTTCTACTTTAGAAACATTAGGCAAACAATGGCGAATAGCTTCTAATATGTGACGTTCTTCAAATAGTTCGCTTTCTTTTAATACATTAATGCCGCCAATAATACCCAGGACAGGTTTATTCTCTTGAGCAGAATTAGAAGAGAGATAAGCGCGGAAAACTTTTAAGCTTAAGTGTCTTTTTTCAGGGTTTTTAGCAAGTTGATAGAGTAAATTTTTTCTAAATAAATACTGAAAGGAAACCAAGCGGATTAAATGACGCAATTCTCTAGCTGCGGTAAATCGGCTGCCAAATAAAAAAGAATAATATCTAATTTCTTCAAAAATATCTCGATCAAAAATCTTTGCTTTCTGTTTTAAAAAAGGAGCGAATTTGAGTTGTATACGAGAAATCTTTTTTTCAGCATTAAGTTGTAAAAACAAACTATGCATCAAATTAAACATACTACCATCGAGCTCTTTAGTAGAATGATTTAAAGAAGAAGCGATATTCTCTTTAATCATAAAACATTTTTGCTCAGTAGATAAGTTTTTAATCGAAATTACTTGACGAGCATATCTCACTGCTAAAATATTCAAACGGATCTCTTTTTGAAGGCTGAGTACATTGCTTTTTAAAAGCATCAGATCATTGCTATCTACTATATCTAGATAAATTTGGTGAAAATAAAAGGCGTGTTTAGGAGAACAGTGAAAAATAATATTTGCACCGCAAGAACAAGAGATATTTAAAAGTTTTCCAGGAATTAACCATCGACTTAAAATATCGCAGAAATATCTTCCTATACCTGTTGTAAATTCAGAAGCGCAGATTAGATTCATTTTAATCGAGCAGGGTGCTGTGCGAGAATCATCCCAAGAGATAAGCGGTTGTTTTTTTCTCAATTCTAAAATCATAGAACGCATTTTTTCTTGAGAAGGATTTGCCAGAAGATCTTTCATAAAGTCATCGGGTAAGACCTTTTCTAAAGATCTGCTAATGAATTGTGAAAAGAGATCAAGATTTTCTGCATCTTTTCCATCAGGATCTACTACAATTTTTATATAATCATTCAAGTTGCAATGGTTTTTCATAGAATCAGAATTGGGATCTGGATATATGAGCATATTCATTTTTTTTACTTTTTTTAAATCTTAGAAGACATCGGCAATAACAATCGATCTCCCCATAGTGGTATATTCAGGCGTGGATTTATGATGTAAACAAAGTCCACATGATATAAAGGAATAAGAGGCATGTCTTTTAAGAACAGTTCCTCTGCTTCTTCTAGAGTACGAAAGCGTGTTTCACCTTGTTCATAAAAAGAACGATCGAGTAGTTGAATGTATTCTGCATTTTCCCAATTTGTGAAGTTCTTTGCATAAGTTTTATATTTGAATCTTTCAAGAATGCTCATGGGATCGTGATACATCGCGCTCCAAAGAGTATAACACATGAAGTAATCGCCATGTGTTAACTTATCCACAATGACTCTATAGTCCAAAGATTCGATCTTAATAAAAATGCCTAGAGCCTCTAACCATTGTTGTTGGATGGCCTGCATGATTTTACTGGTTGTAGAAGAGAGAGCTTGATAATAGAGAACAACAGGTTCAAAAGCTTCTTTGGTAATTCTCATCTCTGTCATTGCTTCTTCTAGCAAGATCTTGGCCTGGCTTACGTCGTTGTCTTTAAAAAAAGAACGATTGCGATTTTGTTTTAATAAGGGAGGAATCATATTTGTTGCAATAGAGCTTGCCTGATAGACAATATTGTCGACTAATTGTTGGCGATTAAGGCTTAAGCTAAAAGCCCTGCGGATTTTAGGATGGCAAAAAGGAGCTTTATCCGTATTAAAAGCAATAATCATAGTAGTAGGAGTTGGTTCTCTAGAAATTTTCCATTTTTTTTCTAACTCAGGGATAGCCTCTAAAGGAATAGAAGTGAGAGAGTCTCCAATGATATCAACTAAGCCCTTTTCAAACATTTGTAGAGTAGTTGTATCATTTTCAACAGTGTGGAAGATAATTTTTTCCGGGTGTACATCCTCTGTTTTTCGATAATGGGGATTAGAAGCAGCAATAATTTCGTTGGCATGTTCCCATTTTTCTAGTAGATAGGGACCGTTACATAAAAAGTTAGGACCTGTGTTGTGAGCCCAATTAGGATTTTCTCGGTCATTTTTAATATTGACAGGGGAAAAAGTACAAAAGGAAAGCAAATTAATCAGATAAGGGGTGGGCTTTTCTAAAGTAATTACCAATGTTTTTGCATCTACTGCCTTAATCCCTACTTCATCAAGAGATACAACTCCTTTTTTTGCTAAGTCTGCGTTTTTTATCGGATAAAATAATTGAGCATTCATAGAGGGAAAATTAGGATCTAAAATATCCTTCCAAGATTGCTCAAAATCATAAGCGGTAACTGGGGTATTATTAGACCAAACCGTATCTCTTAAATGAAAAGTATATATGAGATTATCCTCTGATACCTCGTAAGATTCTGCTTGAGCTAATTTAAAGCATTGGTTGGGGTAAAGTTTTACAAGTCCTTCAAAAAATAGAGAATGCATTTGCGAGGAATACCAATCTCCTCCTTTGCGAGGGTCCATTGTTTTTGGTTCTGCTTTCATATTTAAGTGAAGTATTTGAGTTGATTGCTCTGGACTTTGATATTTCATGAAAAAAAAAGTAAAAGAAGCAATAATAAATAGAAAAAATATAGTCTTTTTCATAGAAGATATCCTTGATGGACGTGTCAAAAAAAAAGCGAGCATAATCTTTTATAAGATTATTTGTAAATCATAAAGATGTAATTTAATTTTAACTAAGGATAGGTTCAAAATAGGATTTCGCAATATGGGGAAAGTTAATTTAATCTTCTTAAGATTTTTTAAACCAAGAAAGTTTTTTAGAAGCCTGGCAGAGATCTTACGTAAAATATTTATAGAAAAAGAAATTTTTTTTAGATTTATACAAACATAATATATAAAAGCTTTTATAGGATTATTAAAATATTTAAAGGCTTTTTCATGAAAAATTTATTTGTATTTTTTTTATTTCCATTACAGTTAGGGGTCTCTAGTTGTTTCTCAAAGCATTCCTTATATGGTTTTTCATAATGTTAATGCCAATTCTTCATCTTAACAGCTGTTTAAGAAAGTTGCATATAGAAAAGACTGCGGTGTTGAAGCACAAAAAAACAAACACATCTTAATAAGGAATTAAGATGTGTTATTTAAGAGAAAAATTATTCTTTCATAGTGAGAAGAAACTCAGCATTGCTACCGGTTTTCTTAAGACGACCAAGTAGTAAGTTCATCGCATCTAAAGGAGCTAGATCTGCTAATGCTTGACGCATAACATAAATTTTTTCAAGCTCTTCTGGATGATATAAGAGCTCTTCTTTACGAGTTCCGCTTTTAATCAGGTCAATAGCTGGCCATACTCGACGATCTGCTAAGCGTCGATCTAGAACTAGCTCCATATTTCCGGTTCCTTTGAATTCTTCAAAGATTACCTCATCCATACGAGATCCGGTATCAATCAACGCAGTTGCAATAATTGTTAAAGAGCCGCCTTCTTCTATATTTCTTGCTGCACCGAAGAATCTTTTTGGTTTATGCAAAGCATTTGCATCGATTCCCCCTGTTAGAATTTTACCAGAATGAGGCTGAACTGTATTATAAGCACGTGCTAGACGAGTTAAAGAATCTAAGAGAATCAATACATCATGACCATATTCAACAAGACGCCGTGCTTTTTCAATCACCATTTCAGCTATTTGAACGTGTCTTTCAGGAGGTTCATCAAAAGTAGAGGAGATAACCTCTCCTTCGACGCTACGAATCATATCAGTAACCTCTTCTGGGCGCTCATCAATTAATAAGACCATTAAGAATACTTTTGGATGATTGGTAGCAATAGAATTGGCAATGGTCTGTAGGATCATTGTTTTTCCAGTGCGAGGAGGAGCTACGATAAGTCCTCTTTGCCCTTTTCCAAAAGGAGCTGTTAAGTCAAGCACCCGTGGGCTGAGTTTCTCCTTACCACATTCCATCACAAGGCGAGCATCGGGATAAAGAGGAGTAAGGTTTTCAAATAAAATACGATCTCTGGCTTTTTCAGGAGGTTTATTGTTAATTTTTTCTACTTTTAACAGAGCAAAATATTTTTCCTTTTCTTTAGGAGAGCGGATAGTTCCGTATACGGTATCTCCTTTCTTTAAATCAAAGCGACGAATCTGCGCTGGTGAAACATAAATATCCTCAGCAGAAGGAAGATAGTTATAATTAGGGGAACGTAAGAAGCCAAATCCATCTGGTAGAATTTCAAGGACTCCTTCTCCTACCAAAACCTCTTGAGGTTTTTCAGACAAAAACTTTACGATTTCAAAAACCATCTGAGATTTTGTAAGCGCGCCGAGGTTTTTCAGACCAATATTTCGTGCAAAGAGTGTAAGCTGGTCCATATTCATTCTTTGAAGATCTGCTATTTTCGTAATCGACTCGACGGGAGTGGTCATAGAAAGAGAAGAATTATTTTGTTCTGGGTCCTGAAACCCTTGAGTGGTATCTTCGTTTGTCATTGAAGTTGAGGCTCCTTCGTTAAATTGCCCATAAATTTTTATTGAGTGGTTAGCAATGAATATAATTTAGTCACTTGATCTTTCAAACATGCTAAGCTTCCATTGTTTTTAATCACATAGTCAGACTTTTTTGCTTTATTCTCAGGATTGATTTGTTGAGCCATGCGTTGCTCAAATTCTCTTATTGTTTGATGTGTTTGTTTGATGAATCGCTCTTGGCATATGGATAGATCGGCTGTAACTGTAATGACAATATCGAATTCGTCTTGTTTAAATAGCTCATATAGTAAAGGAATCTCAGCTATAAATAAAGGATATTTACCAGCCTGCCTAGCACGTTGATATTCTTTTTCAATTTCAGCATACACAACAGGATGAATTAATGCTTCTAAAGCTTTTAAAAGTTTTAGATCAAGAAAAGCTTGTTGTGCGATTTTTTTTCTATTTAAAGAATTATTTTCAACAATGTTTGGACCAAATAATTGGATTACCTTCTGCCCAATTACGCTGCCTGGCACTAGTAAATTATGGACAATCTCATCAGCACTTACAACAAAGGCACCCAAGCCTTTAAATAAATGGCATACAGTTGTTTTCCCAGAGGATAGCCCACCAGTTATAGCTAGCTTTTTCAATTTTAGCATTCACTCCAATTTTTTCCAATAGCAATATCTACTATTAAAGGAACTTTTAAAGACATGACGCTCTCCATAATCTGCTTTACTTCCTTTCCTAAGGATAAAACGTCTTGATCTGAAACTTCAAATAAGAGCTCGTCATGAACTTGTAAGATCATTTTAGCTTTTTTAGGAGAGAGTTTTAAATAATTATCTACTTGAATCATCGCTATTTTAATCAAATCCGCAGCGCTTCCTTGGAGAGGTGTGTTAATAGCTAATCTTTTTGCAAATGCCCGAATAGAGGGGTTTTTATTATGAATTTCCGCAATAGGGCGCTGACGACCGGTAATGGTTACCACTTTACCTGTTTTTCGTGCGGTTTCTTCACAGAATTCAATAAAATCTTTTACTTTTGGATAGCGTTGAAAATAAGTTGCAATAAAAGTTTCTGCTTCTTTGTAAGAAATATTAAGATCTTGAGATAAGCTAAAAGCTTGTTTTCCATATAAAATTCCAAAATTAACCGCTTTTGCTTGATAGCGCATAGTAGAGGTTATTTCAGAAATAGGTACTCCAAAGACTAAAGAAGCGGTATAACTATGAATATCTTCTTGATTATTGAAGGCTTGAATCAAAGCAGGGTCTTCTGAGAGATGAGCTAAAATTCTTAGTTCAATTTGTGAATAATCGGCTGATAGAAAACTATAATCGAGTTCTTGAGGTTCGAATGCTTGACGAATCTTTTTTCCTTCTTCTGTTCGAACTGGAATATTTTGTAGATTTGGATTTTGACAAGATAGGCGACCCGTTGCTGCTATAGATTGATTAAATGTACAATGAATCCGTTTTGTTATAGGATTTACTTGCAGAGGCAATGAATCGGCATAAGTAGAACGCATTTTTTCAAGGGTGCGGTATTCTATGATTTTTTTAATGATGGGGTATTCTTCTTTAAGTGCGTCTAGCACATCTATAGATGTGGAATAACCTGTTATTGTTTTCTTAGGAGGCTTAATTTGTAATTTCTCAAATAGAACAGAGCTTAATTGTTTAGGGGAATTCAAATTGAATTTCTGACCGGATAGTTCATAAATTTGCTCTTCAAGATGTAAAATTTTAGAAGAGAGAGCAAGGGATGTTTTTTCTAAAGTTTTTACATTTACATAAATACCATTACGTTCCATTTCTGCAAGAACAAAAATCAAGGGGATTTCTACTTCTGTAAATAAAGTAAATAAACCTTGTTCCTGTAATTCTGGTTCTAATTGTTCTTTTAATTGCAGAGTACAATCCACATCTTCACAACAGTAATCCTTTACTAGATCAAGAGGGACATCTAGCATAGATATTTGTTTTTTTCCCTTACCTATTAAGCTTTCAATAGATGTTTTTTCTTTGCCTAATCGTTGCAAAGATAGCTCATCAAGACCATGTCTTTGTGTATTAGGGTGTAACAAATAAGAGGCTAAAATTGTATCAAAGTGAATCGATTGTAAAGAGATGTTCTCGTTTTTCAGTACATGCAAATCGTATTTAATATTGTGACCAATAAAACCCATTTCTTTTTTTTCTAAAAGCGATTTGATTTTTTTAAGGACAACTTCTTTGCTTAAAAATCCATTTAAAGGGACATACCAAGCATGCCCTGCTTGAATAGCAAATCCAATCCCTACCAGTTGGGCTAACATAGGGTGTAAATGCGTTGTTTCTGTATCTATGCAGATCTTTGTCTCTTGCTCTAATTTTTTAAGGAGCTGTTCTAAGGATTCTAAATCATTGACTAAGCAGTAGTTTTTCTCAGGAACTGCTGTACCAAGAGGAAGCTCTTTTAATAAAGAAAGAAAATGCATCTCTTGAAAAAATTGTTTAACTTTTGGAATATCGGGGTTTTTAAGTTGAAAAAAAGAGGGTTGGGTAGGGATTTCAATATGTGTATCAATTCTTGCGAGTTGCTTGCTCATCAAAGCAATCTCTTCTTGTTGAATAAGGATTTCTCCTTTTTTCCCTTTGATCTTGCTAGCATTTGCTAAAATCTCTTCTAAAGAGCCATATTGATTGAGTAACAAGGATGCCGTTTTTGGTCCAAAACCCTCTAGTCCAGGAATATTATCAGAGGCATCCCCTGTTATAGCCAAAAAATCAACAATTTTTGTAGGTTCAACTCCATATTGATCTTTTACTTTTTGCTCATCGATTAGCAGGTTATCTTTGTGTAAATGAATGATATGAATTTTTTCTGAAATAAGTTGGCACAAATCTTTATCACTGGAACAAATAAATACTTCAGGGCCTTCTTTTTCAGCCCATTTTGCAATACTTCCCATCGTATCATCTGCTTCTATTCCTTCTACTGAGAGGAAAGGGATCCCTGCGATTTCACAAAAATATAAAGATCTTTGTAATTGCTCCACTAAATCTAGCGGCATAGAAGTGCGATGGCTTTTGTATTCACTATAGATTTTGGTTCGTGATTTTTTATTATCTGGGCCATCAAACACACAGATTAAATAATCAGGAGAAAAATCTTTGATTAATTTATAAATAGAGCGAATAAACCCATATAACGCATGAGTGGATTCTCCTTTCAAATTAGTCATAGGAGAGATGGCATAATAGGCTCGAAACAAAAGATTGACTGCATCAACAATATAAATTTTATTCATGAATATAAAAAATCCTCCCTAAATAGGGAGGAAAAAGGAGGATTAAAGAAGTTGTCCTGGTTGATAAAGATAGAGAAATTTACCTTCTAATTCTGGATAAAGAGAATGTGTTCTAGGGGAAAATAAATTACCCATTTTTTCTATAAAAGAGTATCTGGCCTGGGATAGCTCTGATAGAAAGTTATGAGCGATTTGTATGGTCATCACTTGGTAAGCTTCTAAGTTTGCTTGGCTGGCAAGTGCTTCTAGCGCTTCATTATAGTTGCTATTTGCAACATCTATATAGCCATATTCCAATGCTTCTTCAGATATAAATACATGAGCACCATAATCGGAAATGAGTTTTTGTTTGTTCAAAGAGGGGCGTGCTGATGTAACAAGATCTACAAATTTCTTATACATAGCAGAGGTTAAGTTGCGATAAGAGAGATCTTCATCTGCTTTCCAAGGTCTGAAAGGATTTAATGCATCCTTATCTTTACCCTGTGTAATTGTCAAAGCTTCTACTCCATAGCGTTGCATCAAAGTAGAGAAGTTAAAAGCTGGGCCAAAACGCACACCAACAGATCCTATAACACTAGTAGAAGAGGCAAATATCTTATCTGCAGCGCAGGCAATATACATACCACCCGATGCACATAATCCATCTACATATGCGTAAACAGGCAATTTATGCTTTGTTTTGAAGGCCATTATGGCGTGATAAATTCCATCTGAATCTGTCACAGCTCCTCCTGGCGTATCTATGTAAAGTAAAATGGCCTTTACTCGATCGTTTTGCAATATCCCTTCTTGGGCATCGAGTAATAAAGAAGTGATTTTCTCTGTAGTGAGATTTTTCACTCCTATTATTCCAGAGATGTCTAACTTCAATATGACTGCAGAGGTAGGGCCTAGTAGTTGTCTTTGCCCCTTAGCATCTGGACTGAGCAAAAGCGTGCTTTTTTCTGGCTGCATATAGGGAGAAGAAAGGCTGATTAAACCAAATAAAAGAAGCATAAAAGCTGTAAAGAAACCGATAAAAACAGCAAAAGAACGAAAAAAGGAACGGATAGTAGAAACTATAATCGATTCTCTAGGGTAGTGCATTTTTTTATCTCCAATATGATATTATGGGTTCTTGAATCTTAGAGAAGTATAGCTTTTTGATCCAGCTTTCACCTTGTCTAAGAAAATCGCATAGAGTATATACTAGGATTTACTTTTTTATAGAGCAATAGACATGATTAGTTTTTCTTTTGCAGATTTGCAACGGTTTTGGTGGTTAGAAACTGTAATCTACCTTGGGCTTCTAGCTTTTATCAATTTTTTTCTCAAGAAAACCCTCAAGAAGATAGCAAAACGTTTTCCTATAGATCGGTGGAAGGGCAGAGTTGATACTATTTTTTATTTGCCTAGTTCTTTTTTTCTATGGATCTGTGGTATTTGTTTAATCATTTCTTTTGTTGCAGTTCATTTTCGATTCTCTCTTGTCTATGAATATAGTTATTCTTTTTTTAGAACAGCCGTTATTTTTACTCTAGCCTGGGTATTTTTGCGCTGGAAAAAAGAAGTGGAAAAAGACCTCATTTATTTTAAGCATACCATCAAAAAAATCGATATGTCACATGTGCATATGATAGGTCGATTAATTTCCATTGCGGTTATTTCTATATTTTTGCTGATCATCTTACAAATTTGGGGATTAGACATGGTCCCTCTAATGGCATTTGGAGGAGTAGGTGCAGCCGCTTTAGGATTTGCAGCTAAAGAGGTCATTGCCAATTTTTTTGGAGGCATGATGCTTTGGATCAATCGTCCTTTTGTATTAGGTAATTACATTTCTTTGCCCGATCGCGGAGGTTTAGAAGGAGTTGTAGAGGAAATAGGCTGGTATTTAACTATAGTAAGAGATAAAGATAAGCGATTGGTATATTTACCTAATGCCATTTTTTCTACGATCTCTGTCGTTAATACATCGAGAATGAGTCATCGACGTATTCAAATTACGGTGGGTGTTAGAAAAGAGGACTTTACGAAGCTAGAAGAATTGACACAAGTCTTAAAAGAGGTGTTTGAAAAACATCCATCGGTAGATGCTTATTTACCAATTAATGTGGTTTTCTCCTCTTTTGGGGCTTACTCATTAGAGTTATTTGTAGAGGTTTATACTAAGCAGACAAGATACAAACAGTATTTACTAGTAAAACAAGAAGTTTTATATCTTTTGTATAAAACAATTCAGCAAATGGGTGTTCAAGTGCCTAATCCCATAATAGCTATTGAAAAATGATTTAAGAACTGTTTTGCTTAACAACTAATAGCTGTCTTTTAAATAGTTCTATAAAAGCTAAAAGACCGAGTGTTATGAATAACAAATATAAATAAGAAGGGAATCGATAGCCTATAGCTAGCCCGATTAAAATTAAAAATTGCAGGGCTGTGGATACTTTGCCCCATCGAATCGATTGGAAGCGGTATCCTGCCCAAGCAGAGCGAAAACTTAAATAGAGTCCAAATAAACACAAGAAAAAATCACGTGAGACAATCGCACAGGCTTGCCAGATAGGCAACCTTTTTTCCATCAGAAAAATAGATAAAATAAAAAATACAAAAAATTTATCCATAGCAGGATCTAAGATAGCTCCAAGCCTTGTAACAGCTCGACGCTTGCGTGCTAAGTAACCGTCTATACTATCAGTTATTATGGCTAGAATAATAGCAGTAATACGTACAGGGATACTTTCATACAGAAATAAAAATGCTAAAGGAGCGCGCAAAAGGGATAAGCTATTTGATAAACCAATCATAATTAGATTTTTTGACTCATTTTTACTTAAATCTAGTTCTAGTTTGTAGAAGGGTTCGCCTTTTGGACCCTTTTCCATTGCTTATACCAAATTCCTGCAATTACCGTCACACCGAAAACTATCAATACAAAAATATGGGCAGTTTTAAAGTGTTGCCATATAACTGTATAAAATTGACTAAAACTATAAAATAAATAAAAGCAAATCCCGCTCCAAATCAGACAGGCAAAAGCATCCATAAAGATGAATCGAAGAAAATTAAACCGACTCATTCCAGAAGACATGAAAATGCAGTTGCGTACTCCAAAAGGGATAAAACGTCCAATAAGAAGGGTTAAAAATCCATATCTTTCATAAAAACGTCTGATTTTTTTCATCCGATTTAAATGAAAGATTGATTGAAACCACTTAAATCTAGACAATTTTGAACCGAAAAGGCGACCCATCCAATAAGCACACCAAGCGGAAAAGTAACAGCCAAGGACAACGCTTATCAATAGATGCCAGGTGTGTTCTGGCAGAATGGTAGCAGCGATAAAAGCACTGAGCAAAATCAGCAAATCTGTACTTAATGGTATATTGAAACCAGCTAAAATAATCCCTCCAAATACATACCAATGTGCATTGTGGGCATGCCGCGTAATAAGTTCTAACAAATAGTCCATAGCCTATCTCTTATACCATACTTTCTATTAATTGGATATTTGTTCAAACAAAATATACATGAAAACCCTTCAGTTAAGAACTTGTATGAAAAAAAAAATTATTATATTCCAGTAAAGAATATCCTTTAAAAGAGGGGGAGTATGTTCTTAAAAAAACATAAAAAACTCATTGCTTTAAGTGTGGCTATTCTCATTTCTTGTTTTTTATTATTAGCCATTTATGGAAAGCTATTTCATCCTTCTGAAAACTTAAAAAAGTTGGAACATTGGGTTGGTTTTTTTGAAGTATTTTTTATCATATCCCTTTTTTTCTATAGAAATAATTGGCAGATATGGATGATTACAGCAATAATTTTTGCTTCTTTTGCTGGGTATTCTATTTTTTGGTATAGGATTAAGCTCCCTTGCGCTTGTATGGGAACACTCATCCCTCATGTTTCTTTGCTTTCTTTTTTTTTAGATCTTATCTTTTTTGCCCTTAGTTTAGGTGTGGCTTGTCTTTTACAAATAAAACGTTCCGCTCTTTATTTTTGGACTTGCTTAGGATGTACCTTCTTTTTAATAGGTTACGCTTTTGCAGAGAAAATTTATCAAAAATCTATTTTGCTATAGGAGATCTATGGAAAAAGAATTAGCGACCTTTGCAGGAGGATGTTTTTGGTGTATACAACATGATTTTGATCACTTACCAGGTGTCTGGCAAACACAAGTGGGTTATACGGGTGGAGATGTAAAAAATCCTAGTTATGAAGAGGTTTGTTCAGGAAAAACAGGACATGTGGAAGTTGTTCAAGTCCTCTATGATCCAAGACAAATCAGCTATGAAAAACTTCTAGATTTTTACTGGCATCATATTGATCCTACAAGATCCGATGGACAATTTTGTGACATTGGTTCACAATATCGACCAACGATCTTTTATCACAATGCACAGCAAAAAAAGTTAGCAGAGAGTTCTAAAACTAAGCTGCATTTATCCTGCTTAGTACAAATTTTGCCAATAGAAACCTTTTATCCAGCAGAGCTCTATCACCAACAATTTTATAAAAAAGATCCTGCAAGGTATGAGTCCTATTCCTTCTATTCAGGCAGAAAACAGAGATTAAAAGATTTATGGAAAGAGTAGAAAAATTATAATAGATCATTAAAATCGATAATATAAGAAAAAAAATCGCTTGTTTGAACTTGTCTATCAACACCATTGACATGAATCAATACAGGCCTTAGTGAGATCTGTCTAGGAAGATTTAAACAAGCAATTTTCTGTTTTATTTCATCAATTACATGCGCTGTGATTTTATGACTGCTGAATTTGATTTCGCAAAGATAACATGTACCAAATTTATTTTGGATCATATAGTCGATTTGACAGCCTGATTGATCCTTGGTTTTACGCTGGAAAAATGGGTTAGCATTAACGATATCGGAAGGATCGATATCAAGAAGTTTATGAAGGGTTTTTCGATTGCTAAGCACAAGATTTTCGAACTGTAAGCCCATTATCGATTGCCATTGGGAAGGCAATTGCATCTCTTCCCTTTCGATTTTTTTTTTATTAGGATTGATATATTTGAGATAAAATCTTAAATAATTATCTCTAAGGCGATAGTGGCTAAATTTTGCATCTACACCTGTTTTGAGATGCCATGTAAAGTCTTGAGAAACAAAGCCAGCGGTTACTAAATCATCCATATAATCGGAGATAACTCCATTTTTTTCTACATCTAGTGCAGTGTAGATACCTTTAAGATCACAAGGGCCTTCTGCCAATCTTTTAGTAATTTTTTTATAAATAGTGCTTCTTGTTGAAAATAAATCTGAAAAAATCCTTTCAAATTCGCTAAATAGGAAACCTTCTTTTTGAAAACATAATCTTTGAATATTGCTCTCTGCACTTTGCTTAGGTAGAATTTCTTCTAGATAACGGGGGACGCCGCCTATAACAGAGAGGATTTTAAATTTATCAAAAGAAGAAACCCTTGTTTGTTCTCTGTTCCAGAACTCATTACATTCGTGTAAAGGGAGCTCTTCAAGAGTAATATCTAAAGAAATTCTGCCCATAAAACCGGTGCTTCTCAAAATGTTTTTTTCTATCCAGCTTGAAATAGATCCGCAAAGAATAACAACTAACTCTGGATTATTTTTGAAATAAAGATCCCAAGCTATTTTAAGCTTCCCAAGAAATGTATGATCTTTAGATCCCATCCAACTGATTTCATCTAAGACAAGAACGGCTTTTCCTTTTTGGATCCGTTCTGCAAGAAGCCAAAATAAATCGCCCCAATCATCTGCTCTCGGAAGGGGAATGCTCATCTTACGATGTAATTGACGTGCAAATTCTTCTCTTTGATCTGTAGCTGAAATGCTTGTTATAGGAGGGATTCCTGAAAAGATATAATGGGGGACATTTTTGGCAAATTCTTGTGATAGTCTGCTTTTTCCAATCCGCCGTCTTCCTCTCATAACCACAAGGCTTGCTGATCTTTTTTGGAAAAGATCATTAAGAAGTTTGAGCTCTCTTTTACGCCCGATAAACGGATGTAGCATCTATCTTCCTTTTTTGGTGATAAGTATATCCCATCGATAATTTATCACCAAATCAATATGAATGTGTCCCTTCTGACAAACAATCAAGATATTCCCAATAGCTAAAACATCGGTCTCTTTTTTTGCCTGTGATCTCTTTGAGAATTCCTATATCTACGAATTGTAAGACTAAAGCTTGTGCTCTTTGAAAAGAGATATGAAAAGAGTTAGATACTTCTTGTATAGACACATAGGGTTTAACAAATAAATAATCTAGTAGTACAATAGCTAGGGGCGAAGAAATCTTCTTATGTAGCAACAACTTCTTGTGTTGATCAGCCAATGCTAAAATTTGCTTAATTGTTTCAAGAGCCGATTCTGCAGTCCAAATCACGCCTTTTAAGAAAAATTGGATCCATTGTTCATAATCTCCTTTTTCTCTGACTAGATTAAGCCGATCGTAATATTCTTGCCGATGTAACTTAAAATAGTAACTTAAGTACAGCAAAGGCTTTTGCATGACTTGTTTCCAACATAAATAAAAGGTGATAAGCAAACGACCTATTCTTCCATTGCCATCTAAAAAAGGATGAATGGTTTCAAATTGATAATGAATCAAAGAACATGTAATCAATATAGGTAGTTCTTTTTCTTTATGCATGTATAATTCTAATTGCCCCATACAATGTATGGCATCTGGAGGGGGAGGAGGGATAAAAGAGGCATTTTTAAGAGTAGAGCCTGCAGGTCCAATCCAATTTTGCGATCTTTTAAATTCTCCAGGATTTTTTTCTCGGCCTCTTGTATCCGATAAAAGAATGCTGTGAATCTCTTTGATTAAACGGATGCTCATAGGAAATTCTTTCAGTCTTTTTAATCCGTAATTTAATGCTTTGATATAGCTTACTACCTCTTCTACATCTTGAACATTTTTGATCGATAGATGACTTTCATGTGCAAAGACATCGCCTAAAGAAGCTTGTGTTCCTTCGATTTGTGAGCTGAGAAGAGCCTCTTTACGAACATACATAGCAATAATATGGCCTACGTTTGGCAATAAATGACCCATAGCATCTAAGCTACCAAGAGCAATATTTGCACTGATAAGAAGCTGATTCAAATCTTTATCGATCTTTATAGGCGGAATAGGCGGTAACGGAGAAGGGATAAAAGCTTTGTATCCACTAGGCTGAGGAAGATATTGACCGCTTCTATGCATAATTTTTTTTATTGTGATTTTTTAGAATAGCGTATAGCTTAGCTAGATCACTATTCCTGTTTTCTTAAATAAGAATAACTAAATAAAAGATATTGTTCAATTTTAAGTATTGCTAGACTCAGCAAGCACAGGTTCTGTAGATGGTTCCTCCTCAGGATCTTTTAGTGTTGCTTGATGGGCAATCAGATTGTCAAATTGATGGCCTAAAGAACGAACCGATACCATCCAAGCGCTGATTACTCCTAATAGGATAATAGCAACATAAGGGGTGCTTAAAGCAACGGTTCCAAAGAACATAAGAAGAGTTTGATGGATGAGAGAACCTCCTGATTTTCCAAGACGTGATCCCACACCATCAATAGCTGCTTTCCCTTTTTGTTTGCACTCCTTGCTTAAAGGGGTAAAGGCCATTTCTTTGGTTACGTCGAATAAGGTGTATTTAGAAGCTCTAGCTAAACAATTTTGTAGAGAACCAAAAAATACACAAAGAGCCAGAGGGGTAATCCCTAAAAAAGCGGAGATAGAAGCAAAGCCTACATCTTTGAAGAAGAAACAGGCAAAGAAAGCAATTCCGGTAAATAAAAGAATAAAAGGAGAAGCCAAAGCGCTAAAGGTCCAACTAAATCGTCTGATAATCACACTGGAAATAAAGATGCTAGTTACCGTAGCAACAATGCCGATCCATTTGAGGATTTGGCCCATATAGGCATTAAAATCAGCAGGGTTAGGATAGAGTTGCTTTACCTGATCTTTCCATACCACTTCAATCAAGTTAATCGCGATATTATAGGTTATCACAATGACTGCAATACAGATAAGGTAGGGGGATTTAGCTAGATAACTAAAGTTTTTGCGCATGCCCATTTTAATTTTTTCGTTTCCATTTTGAGCACAGTAACTCTCTGAGTTATAGCCTTGTTTCTTTTTATGCATGTAGCGGAAAATCAACATACATAAAATCCCGTTTACAATCACTAAAGAGGTAAGAAAAAAGACCGCTTGATCCCAAGCATTATTACCAAAAGGTAGGAAAGAGTGATAATTTAAGCGAGACATTGATGTAGCAACTTGACCTGCAACAATACCCGATATATTGATTCCGATTCCCAGTAAGCCATAATAACGTTTAGCATCACCAACAGAGGTCACGTCATTGGCAAAGCCCCAGAGCAAGACCGTCATGATAATGGTGCTCCACATCTCTGACATAACGTAGAATAAGGTGAACGTCCAATTGCGAAATAAGGCGATAAACCCTTGAAAGCCCATAGGTAGGGACTGTTGAATGCGATCGCTTAATAGATGTGGATGCAATGCATCTTGGAAAGGATATAGAAAGAATAGGAATATCGTAAAAAACCCGATAAAGATGCTCATCATAGCATAGAAGGTTTTTTCTCTAGAGAGACGATTTGATACTCTAGTAAATAAAAAGGTAAATAAAAAGGCCATAGGAACAATGGCCCAGACCTTAATAAAAGGAAGGGCTTCAGCACCAGAGGAAGGGGCTGTTATAACAAGAGCGTCTTTTGTGGCTCTTAAGAGGCTGTAATTGAATCCAATAAGAAAAAATAGAATTAAAAGAGGCACAAACTTGAGCAATTCATGGCGGTGGATTGGCCATATACAAGCGCGTAACTTGCTGAATTTTGCTGCCGCAAACATATTTCTGCCTTAAAGTTGTCTTAAATTATAACCTTTTTTACTTATTTTTCAATAATTAAAAAAAAAAGTAGATAAAAGGCAATTGTTTAAAATATTTTTTGTTTAACTATCTGATAATGCATCTATTCCAGGCAAATGTCCAAATTCAAGGTATTCTAGAGAGGCTCCGCCTCCTGTTGAGACATGCGAAAAAGAACTAGCAAGGTGTAATTGATTGATAGCAGCAACTGAGTCTCCGCCACCTACTACGGAAATTGCCTTTGAAGAAGCAATGCATCGAGCAATTGCTTCTGTTCCTTTTGCAAATGCAGAAAATTCAAATACTCCTAAAGGTCCATTCCAAAATATGGTAGCAGCTTTTACAAGAGCTTTTTCCCAAATAGCAATTGTTTCTGTTCCTATATCCATTCCTTCCCAACCATCTGGAATTCCTTGATCAACTTGAATGTATTTGCTGTTTGCATCTTTGGAAAAGTTATCTGCTATTAACAAATCTACAGGTAACCAAAGAGGTAGCTTTTGATCTTGACAGCTTTTGATCAATTGCAGGGCCTCTTCTAGTTTATCTTCTTCATAAATGGAGTTTCCAATCTGATAACCTTGAGCTTTTAATAGAGTATAGGCCATTCCTCCTCCAATAAACAAGCCATCTACTTTTTTTAAGAGAGATTTTAACACGCCTAGTTTGCTTGAAATTTTTGCACCACCAATAATTGCATAAAAAGGACGCCGTGGGTTTTGTATTAAAGAATTTAAAGAATCGATTTCTTTTTGCATGAGAAATCCCATAGCGGATTTATCAGGAAAATATTTTGTGATAGTAGTTGTAGAGGAGTGTTCTCGATGCGCTGTTCCAAAGGCGTCATTTACATATAAATCTCCAAAACTAGCTAGTTTTTTAGCAAATTCTGGATTGCTTGAAGGGTTTTCTTCTGCGGGATCAAATCGTAGATTTTCCAATAAAAGTATTTGACTTGGTTGTAGATGAGCACTTAAGTTTTGTGCACTAGGGCCTATGCAGTCTTTAGCCATTAAAACAGGGCATTTTAGTAAAAAGGCAAGAGCTTTGGCACAAGGCTCTAATGAGAGTTTGGGATCGGGTTTCCCCTTTGGTCTACCAAGATGGCTCATTAGGATAACAGACCCTTTATTTCTTAAGATATACTGGATGGAATCTAGTGCTTCTTTAATTCTCGTATCATCTGTAATGATTCCCTTTTCATTGATAGGAACATTTAAATCGACACGTAAGAGTACTTTTTTATTCTTTACATCAAGCTGTTTTAATAAGAGTTTATTCATGTAGGGGTATTTTTTAAAGTGAAGAAAAAGGATTAGCTTCTTGACAAAAGCGTGTACCTTGTTTGCGTTTTTTTAGTTCGTGGTGGATGGAAAAAAGCAAATCTTGATCAAAATTTTGACGTGCAGCCCATCGTAGATATTCAAGAGGTATTTCAGAGAATTTACGTCTTTTGTGTTTTCCAAGAGGCATGGTTTTTAATAAAATAGGTCTTTTTAAACGTTCGAGGATTTGTGTGACTGTTTTATAGCGTTTAGCAAGAAATTTAAACACTTCAATGTTTACTACAACATCATTCATAGCTCGATGAGCTCCCTCTTCTGCAATGTTAAAATGCTTGCGTAACATTTCTAATGAGTTGGTAGGGCTTTCTCCATATAAACGAGCTAATCGCAAGGTATCTAAATAGCGAATGGAGGAAAGGTTATTTGGAATCGCATATTTTTTTGCAGAGGCATTTAAGAAAGAAATATCGTTGGTAATACCATGACCAATAATAATATAATTGTTAATAAGTTCAAAGATATGGGGCAAAACCTCTTGAATTTTTGGCTTCCCCTTTACCATTTGATCTGTAATATGGTGAATAGCTGTTGACTCTTCTGGTATAGGGAAAGAGGGTTCGATTAATGTTTCAAAAGAATCTATAATGGCATCGAAATTGAAGCGCGCAATAGCGAACTCAATAATCTCATCCTTGTCTGGGTCCAGCCCAGTTGTCTCGCAGTCTAGGCAAACAAACACGTCTTTGTGAATTAAGGTCATGATTTTTCTTGGAGTAATAATTTGATCTTTTCGGTAAGAGCTATTCTGTTTTGCGGCTCCTTAATAGAGCAAGTTAAAAATTCAAAAGAATGTAGTGGAAAAACAGAAGAGAGTGTTTTGGAAGCAGCGTGGATTTGTTTTTTAATTTCTTGAATTTTTAGTTTATCGCTTTTGGTAAAGATAATTAATAAGTTTTTGTGATAAAAATGAGCCCATTTGATGAAATTAAGATCATCTTCAGTAAAAGACCTTCGGATGTCTACTAGAAATAAAATTAAACGCAAACTCGAACGCGTTTTTAGATAGAGATCAATTAATTCACCCCATTTTTCTTTAGTCTTTTTGTCTACTCTTGCATAACCATAGCCAGGAAGATCCACTAGAAGAAATTGCTGATCAACGATAAAAAAATTAATAGTTTGTGTTTTTCCCGGTTTTGAAGATGTTTTAGCAACAGTGTAATTGTTAAGAAGGTAGTTGATTAAAGAGGATTTGCCAACATTGGATTTTCCTACAATAGCAACTTCCCTAAGAGGTTTCTTTTGGGAGTTGTTAATAGTGGGAAAATCAGAGGCGCAAGCAGCCGCTGTAATAAATTGCGCATTGTAAAAAAAAGATTTTTTAGACATGCAACCCCATTATGACAATTTGCCTTTGTGTTTCATGAAGATGGGTAATGTAGATACGAATGGTTTCTTTAGGTAGTAAAGGATCAATTTTTTCAGCCCATTCCAAACAACAGAGTCCTTTTAAATAAAAGAAGTCATCAAATCCAGCAGACACAAACTGAGTTGCATCGAGAAGGCGATAGAGATCAAAATGATACACAGATGAGAGTTTTCCTTGATAAATATTGAGATAGTTAAATGTTGGACTGCAAATATCTTGGAAATCAATCCCTGCAGCACCATGAATAATCCCCTTTAGCAGCGTTGTTTTACCTGCTCCTAGATCTCCAAATAAGCCAATTATCGGATGTAAACCAACAAGCAGTGATCCGATTTCCTGTCCGATGCAGAGTGTTTCTTGAGCTGACCTACTAATAAAACTCTGCTCCATCAAAAAATCTCTTTTAAGTCTCTTCCTTTTCTTCTTCTAGCCATAAATCTACAAAGGCAGAAAACTCATCGTAGTTAGCAAGGGTTTCTACAAAAGCATTAATTTTCCCCTCTTCTAAATGAGTCTGTATAAAAGACATAAAGTGTTCTTCAATCTGATAGCGATTTTGACTGGGTACTTCTTCTAAAGGAATGTCTTTTAGCTGGTTTTGAACAAAGTCTTGAATTACCGCTTCTTTGCTATTAAATAATTTACCAGTAACAGCAGAGGAGAAGACAATTTTTTTAATAGGTTCCTTGCGTTTGACAATATAGTTTTTTATCACATCGAGATCCTCTGACACTAGGAACCTTTTTGCTTTCAACCCACCAACCCGCTCGGTATTTTCAGGACATTTGGAAACCCAGTCATAGATAGCATCTTGTGGATTAGGATGGGTATTATCAGCAAACACTTTTCCCGTAAATGGACATATATAAATTTTTTTACTCTGCTCATTAACGCTTTGCTGCCCATATTGAATTTTAATTTCCGTTTCACGCCAGAGCTTACCTGCTTCTTCTAGTCTATGGATAAGGTCTTGTCTGCTCTGATAGATCACTTTGTCTCGTATGAAGAGCACGGGCTTTAGATTAAACTTCTTTTCTAAAAAAAAGAGATAAGTTGTAATTAAATCTGCTTTTTTATTCTTTTTTAAGAACCTAAGCATTTCGCTTTTAATAGTTTCTGGAATTGTAATAACCGACATTTTCCCCTCTACAGTCAAATCGTTAAATTTGTAGAAAAGAAAAGAGTATCTTAGGATCTATTTAATATTCAAGTTAATGTTCGGGAACTATTGGCTCTCTAAACATAATTGTATTTTAAGTGCTAAGGATCTTAACAGATAAATAATTTGTAGATAATCATTTCTGTTTATGTTATCCTGTCGTGAAAATGTTTATTTTAGCAGAAATTGTATAGACATGTTGTAAACAAAAAATTATTTTAACACATTGTTTTACAAGGTGTAAAAAAACCTCTGTTAGCTATTTTAGGAGGCATCTAAATGGCCCAAGCCTGTGAAAAAACGCTTACTTTAGAAGAAATTTCGGTTCCTGGTTATGAAAAAATAATCAGAGTGTTAAACGTGGAAGTGGGATTGCATGCAATTATTTGTATACATTCTAGCGTTATAGGTCCTGCTTTAGGTGGTATACGTATTTATCCCTATCCCAACGAAGAAATAGCTTTAAAGGATGTAATGCGCCTTGCAAAAGCCATGACTTATAAGTCTCTTCTATCTGAGTGTTCTTGGGGAGGAGGCAAAGCTGTTATTATCGCAGATCCTAAAGTGGGTAAGACAAAAGAACTACTCTCAGCTTTTGCAGAAGCAGTACATCAACTTAAAGGAGAATACATTTGTGCAGAAGATGTAGGTTGTTCTCCTGAAGATGTTCTACTTATTAGTAAAACCACTCCTTATGTAGTAGGCCTGCCTCATGAAAAAAGCAGTGGAAACCCAGCTGTTTTTACAGCTTGGGGAACTTTTAGGGGGATACAATCGGCTCTCAAGAAAATATACAATTCTTCTGACTTAGAAGGCCGCAAGATAGCCATTCAAGGTATAGGTGCAGTGGGTTTTGAATTGGCTAAGTTGCTCTTTTGGTCTGGAGCTCATCTCATAATTAGCGATCTGGATCAAAAAAGATGTTTAGAGCTTCAGCAGCTCACCGGTGCAGTTATTCTCTCTGTAGAGGAAATCTTAAAAGCAGAATGCGATGTGCTAGCACCTTGTGCTATGGGTGGGGTATTAAACTCTCGCACCATTCCTCTTTTGCGCTGTTTAGCTGTTGCAGGTTGTGCTAATAACCAACTGCTTAATGGTAGCGATGCTGATGAGCTAGCTAGTCGTGGTATTTTGTATGCTCCTGATTTTATTATCAACGCAGGAGGATTGATCAATGTATCGCTAGAGCTAGAAGCTGAAGGGTATAGTCCGATTCGAGCTCGTAATCGGGTCAATCGTATTTATGATCAACTCATGGTCATTTATGATATTGCTGAACAAAATCGCTTCTCCACTCATAGAGCAGCGCTCTCTCTTGGCGATTATCGTCTAAAGTATCAAATTGGCAAACGCATAGAACCTCCTTATTTCCATCATGCATCCTTGAATTAATTTATGACTCATTTAATTAGTTTAATAAAGGAAAAAGCAACGCAGGCGATTGCCAATCAGTTTGCTGATGAAATTGCAGACCCCATGCTTTTGCAAGCAGAAATTACAGAGAGTACGCAGCCTCAATTTGGGCATTATCAATGTAATAGTGCTTTAAAAATTGCTAAAATGTTAAAGCTTAATCCTAGACAGATTGCAAAGCAGATTGCCGATGTAGTAGATCTTTATGACCAAGCAGGTCATAGAATGATTGAAAAAATAGAGATTGCAGGCGCTGGTTTTATCAATATTTTTTTATGCTCAGATTTTTTAGCTAAGCGCATTGAATCTATGCTTTCAGATGAGCGTTTAGGAGTCCCCCTAGTAAACAAAGAAAAAATTATTGTAGAGTTCTCTTCTCCTAATATTGCAAAAGAGTTGCATGTTGGGCATTTGCGATCGACAATTATTGGTGATGCTCTAGCTAGGTTATTTGAATTTTTAGGTTATGAGGTATTACGCTTAAATCATATAGGGGACTTCGGCACGCAGTTTGGCATGCTGATTGCTTATATTCAAAATTATGAATCGGCTGTTTTTCAAAATACAATTGATCTTTCTACTTTAATGAGTTGGTATAAAAAAGCAAAACACCAGTTTGATCAAGATCCAGAATTTAAAAAATTATCACAGTTAGAAGTAGTAAAATTACAACAAGGGAATAAAAATTCTGTACAGATTTGGAAGAGGATTTGTGAGATCTCTAGAGCTGCTTTTCAGGAAATTTATCAACTCTTAGATGTTCAGATTATAGAGAGAGGGGAGTCTTTTTATAGTCCTTATCTTGCACAAATAGTTGCGGATTTAGAACAAAAAGGGCTAATCACGATATCTAATGGAGCAAAATGTATTTTCTTGGATGGTTTTGTGGGAAGGGATAATACTCCCTTGCCTATGATCGTGCAAAAGTCAGATGGAGGCTATAATTATGAAACCACGGATATGGCAGCGCTTTATCATCGGGTGCAAAAGGAAAAAGCGACTCGGATTATTATTGTAACCGATGCAGGGCAGAGCTTGCATTTTGCCATGATTTTTAAAGCTGCTGAAAAAGCCCAGTATTTTGATCCAGAACAAGTGCAATTGGATCATGTCCCTTTTGGTGTTGTATTAGGTCCTGATGGGAAAAAATTTAAAACTAGATCTGGTGAAACGGAAAAACTCATCGATCTATTAATGGGAGCTATTCAAAGAGCTAAACAAATCCTAAAGACAAGACTTCCTCTTCTATCAGAAGAGGAATTGGAAAAGAGTGCTAAAATTTTAGGCATAGATGCCGTAAAATATGCAGATCTTTGTTGTCATAGAATCAAAGATTATGTTTTTAGCTATGATCGGATGTTAAAATTTGAGGGGAATACCGCTGCATTTTTATTATACGCTTATGTACGTATTCAAGGAATTAAGCGTAAGGTAGGAAAAGAAGCTGTAAAAGGACCTATTGTGCTTTCCCATCCTTCGGAAGTGGCAATGGCGTTTCATTTATGTCTTTTTCCTGAAACGCTACAAATGATGTCGCAAGATCTTCTGCCCAATCGTTTATGTGATTATCTGTATGTCCTAGCAGAAAAGTTCCATGCTTTTTTCCGCGATTGTAGGGTAGAAGGTAGTAGTGAAGAAAATAGTCGCTTATTGTTATCAGAAGCAGCAGCTCAGGTTCTAAAAAAGGGATTGTCTATTTTAGGTTTACAGACATTGGAAAGAATGTAGATCAATAGAAGTCTTGCTTGGTTGGTTAGGGATCTCTTGTACATATTTCGGGACACAATACCCGGGAAGTCTAGCAGAGAGCTGTTTAATCAATTCCCTCCCCTTTTCTATGGATGTTTCAAAGTGTTGTGTGCCTTTTACACGATCGAGCTGATGTAAATAATAAGGGAGAATACCTTGGTTACTAAGCATAGTAAATAAATCGGCTAATATTTCTATATCGTCATTGATTTGATTCAATAAAACAGTTTGGCAAAGTAGGGGAATCCCCAGCTTTTGTAGTTGTTTTAATGCTGTAAAAATATCATCGTCTAACTCTTTTGGATGATTAGAATGTATGACAAAAATCACCTGTTTATCCAAACAAGAAAGCATAGAAATCAATTCAGCCTCAATTCTTTCAGGAATCCCAATTGGAAAACGCGTATGAAAGCGAATTTTCTGAATATGGGGGATTTGATTTAATCCCTGCAATAGACATTGAAGCTTTACATTGCTTAGCGAAAGAGGATCTCCTCCACTTAGGATAACTTCTGTTAAACTTGGGTCTTGCGCTAATTCTTCAAGCTCTTTTCTAAAATCAAGGGTTTCTTTTTCATAAGCAAAATTTTGCCGAAAACAATATCTACAATGCATAGCGCAAGCGCTTGTGCATAGAAGTAAAGCTCTTCCTGTATATTTATGTAGAAGCTTAGAGGTTTTTGTAAAAGAGCTATCTAAAACAGGATCGGATACGAATAAGGGGTGATCATGAAGTTCTTGTTTAAGGGGGAGAAACTGTAGCAATAAAGGGTCTTCCCAATCGCCCTTCTTCATTTTTTGGGCTAATCGGTAAGGGAGATTGAGTACAAAATGAGGAGAGGTGAGTACTCTTTTTTCTGCTTCTTCTAAAGGAAGTTCCAAATAGGAGAGCAAAGCTCTCCAATTGGTAAAACTCTTTTTTTGTATAGCTCTCCAACAAGGTATTTTTGACATGAATTAGCATTTTATGGATTTACCGATTTAGAATCAATTTATTACCATAAAAACTAGATTTAAGTTTTTTAAAATGCTATGCAATAAAACAGTTTAATCCTAAAATTAAAACCTTCTTTCGAAAAGATATAATATAAGGTTTTTATGCCCAAGTCTCTTACTCGAGCGCTCATTATCTCTATTTGGATTTTTTTATTAGCGTGTTTTTTATATGGGCCTAGATTTTCGCCTGCTTCTAAAGACTCTATTAATGTCTTTACGTGGGGCGGTATTTTAGATGAGGGGATCATTCAAAGCTTCGAGAAAAAAACAGGCATTAGAGTGAATATCAATAACTACTCCTCTAATGAAGAATTGATTATGAAACTAAAAGCAACAGAAGGACAAGGCTATGATCTAGTCATCCCTTCTGATTATGCAGTGAGTATTTTAGTTAAAAATCAATTAATTAAAGAATTGGATCGAAAACAACTTCTCTTCTTTCATCAGCTTCTTCCTGGATTATTAGGGCGCTTTTTTGATCCGGAAAATCGTTACTCTATTCCACTTTCTTGGGAGGTTTACGGTTTAGGAATCGACAAAGATTTTTTTACTGAACCTTTTACTCCCTCCTGGAAGATGATTTTTGATCCAGAAGTAGTAGATTATCGCATTGTTATGGTGAATGATCCCATTGAAGCTATTGAAATAGCTGGATTTTACCTATATGGTTCCACTTCTTCTCTCTCTAAAATTCAAGCCGAAAAAGTAAAAGATCTCTTGATCCAACAAAAGCCCTGGGTAGCAGCCTATGCAAGCTCACGAGCAGATTACTTTCTAGCTACTAAAAATTCCCCACTAGCGGTGGCTTCCAGCTCCTATATTTTTCGCTCAAAACGCAATTTTGACTTTATTGATTTTGTTGTTCCTAAAGAAGGATCTTTTATTTCTATTGAAAACCTCTGTATTCCTAAAACATGTGATAAAGACTCTTTGGTCTATCAATTTATCAATCATCTCTATCAAAGAGAATCCATCCGCGTATACTGGGATTCCTTTAGGCTTTTTCCCGCTATAGATGATAAGCAGGATCTGGATTTTGACCCTCAAGCCCATAAGATTTTTTATGGTTTAGCAGAGGACTTTAAAAAGTATCATTTTTTTAAAAGCCTTCTTCCTCAGCAGAAAATACGAGATATTTGGGTAGAGGTTAAGGTTAATTGACTTTAACGAATTGAATCGGGTAAAGAGAAGATCTCATCTTGGAAATAAGAGAGCTCTAGTTTACCCCAACATTCCACTTTATTTCCTCAATAGATTCTATATAATATAGAGTAATCGTTACGGACAAGAAGGTAGAGCATGCAAATAGTATTTTTACTTTATCATGGAATGACAGCTCTTGATCTAGTTGGACCTCATGAAATCCTTTGCCGCTTGCCTGGAGCCAAAATACAGAGAGCTGCTGAAAGACCTGGGTTGATACATACTGATTCAGGCTTGATGTTAAACGTTGAGCACGCATTATCTGATATCTCACATGCTGACATATTAGTCATACCAGGCGCAGGAAATGCAACGACTCTTAGAAAAACTCCTAAGACGCTAGACTGGATTCATTCTATACATGCAACAACGACTTGGACGACTTCAGTTTGCACGGGAAGTCTTATCCTAGGAGCTGCTGGCATCTTATCAGGATTACGAGCGACGACACATTGGGCAGCTTTTGACCGCTTGGAATACTGGGGTGCACAACCCACCCATGGCCGCATCGTAGAAGATGGCAGGGTGATAACAGCAGCGGGGGTCTCAGCTGGAATCGACATGGCTTTGAATCTTGCCATAAAAGTTGCGGGCGCTCAATTTACACAGACTATTCAGCTTGGTATTGAATATGACCCCGAGCCTCCCTTTGATATGGGTTCTTTTAAAAAAGCAGATTCTCCTATTCGCAATGCGTTGCAAGTGAGGATGGCAGCTGATTTTGAACCAAAATGAAAAAAATAAATGAGTTAGTGAAAAAGAAAAATAGAAAATATGCAATGGGAAAGAAAAAATAAGGTGATCAGTGATTTTAATTTTTTATTTTCTTAGGAAATAGATCAAAAGCAAAAAATGGCATCAAATCACAAATTAATTTTTGCCCAGATTGGAATTGGATTCCATTTATTCCTAAAGTGTTTGCAACATGCACATTTTGTTCATCATCATCTATGAAAAGACACTCTTGAGGCTTTAAATCCAATTTTTCTAACAAAAATTTGAAAATTCGAGTGTCTGGTTTTTTAAAACCAATTTCACAAGAAAATAATAAAGGTTCAAAAGGAATAAAATAATTAAGATCTTTAAAAATTTTTACTTGAAATGGGGAAATGTTTGATAGCAATGGTAAAAGAATCCCTTTTCCTTTTAGAACTTGTGCTACTTGGAGGACTTCTAAATTGACGTGAGCATTCTTAGTAAAAAACGCTCTTAATTGTTCCTCCCAATCAGGAGGCAATACACGCTGAACCAAATAAGCATAATTTCCCCAAAAAACTTTTCCCTCTATTAGCTCTCCTCCCATTGGGAACAGAGTTTTTTTACCAAATCCATAGATATATTAAGAGAACTGGAAACAAAATTTTCTATACCGGTTGGAGGAAAATCAAGAACAACTCCTCCAAAATCAAATATAGTAGCTTTAATCATCATTTTTACCATTGCATGTCTTTGGTGATGAAGTACTGAGAAGTTCGAAGATGACTTAACCAATCTTGTAAAGAAGAGAGAATTTTTTCATTTTTAATATACTTTGATAAATCAGAAATTAAAACCCATTTCTTTGAAATGATAACTTTATCAGGATCCTGTATTAAGGATTCTTGAAGTGAAGATTGATCAATCTGTGTATGAAAAATAATAGCTCTAACAAGAGTAGAAGCATTTGTAAAAAAAGCTTCATGAATATAGGCTACCTGAGCTTGCTTTACTATGTATTTTGTTTCTTCCAATACTTCTCTGCAAAGAGCGTCATATAAATTTTCTTCTTTTTCTACTTTGCCTCCGGGCAGTGTCCATCTTTCAGTTCCTTTTTTATCTCGATTCTTGACAAGAAGAACTCTGCCAGCCCTTTTAATTATTGCAAAGACAGTGGTAATGCACATTTTACAAGAGCTCTTTTCTTAATGGTTTTGTCTCTATCTTCTTAAAATACCATTTATTCCCTTGATTTCCATCTGTTCAAAAAATGAATTCAGGGGGATGAAGCTAATGAAGACTCTTCTTTCTTCAATGATATTTATTATCTCAAAAATCTCTAATACAAGATTTCATAATAATGCAATATGAGGTTTAAAAAATGAAAATATATCTGCAAGTGGAAGTTTTAAAGATTTTTCTATATAAAAAGAAACCATATATTTTGAAAATATCTCCCATTTATTTAATAAAAAAAATATTTATTTTCAATTTTATTGCACAGATTTCTGTGTTTCTGTATAATTAAAATAGGAGGGCTTTTCTATGATACATAAAGCACGTTTAACCTTAGATATGAGTTCTGATGAACATGCTTATTTAAAAATAGCCTGCGCTAAATTAGGTATGACAATGCGGGAGTTTATGCTTCTTGCAACTTTTGAAAAGATGGAAAAAATTGAGGATGATTGGTTGGCTGAAAAAGCTCATCAAACTTTGAAACGAATTGAATCAGGTAAAGAGAAGATATCATCTTGGAAAAAAGTAAGAAAACGTTTAGTCTGAAATATGACGTTGAAATTTCGGAAGTTGCAGAAAAATTTCTAGAAAAAATCCCAAAAAGAGATCGCTCCAGGATCATAAAAAAGATTGATGGTTTGGTAGAAAACTCAATGCCATTAGGGAGCATTAAACTGCACGGATATACAACATTATATCGTATTCGTTCAGGGGATTACAGAGTTATTTACTCTATCAAAAAAGATCTGTTGATCATATTAGTTGTTGAAATTGGACATAGAAAAGAAATATATCGCTAAGAACTTTATCTATTTAAGCTTTGTTTTCTGTTTTGGCTTGAGAGGGCTAAGAAATAGCAGCTATGCATTCCGATAGAAGCGCGGGAGTGCTTTTTGGGCTTGCATTGCAAGAGGAGGGTAAAAAATAATATTTCTGTATTTTTTTATTACTTTTGATGATCCCTTTTTCTTTTGCCCTTAAAGCACATGGTTTCGACTCGCGTGTTGTGTGGTTATCTTGGATTATTCCATTAGTTCTGGCTGCTAATTGGAATTTGGAGGGCTCGTGTTGAAAAGATAAAGATTTTCTTTTTTACAAAGGTAGATCGTTATTTTGCATTGGCTTTGATCAGTGGTGCAGCTGCTAGTGCTATAGTGTTCTTAGTTCGCTTGTGGTTTAAAAACATAGAAATAATGAACTTTGTAGGAGCTAAAGATGCAATTTTTTATTTTTTTACCTACTATGTCTTATTTATTCCTTTCTTTTTTATTTCGTTTTTAGGAGGAGAGATTTGCTGGAGGGGTTATCTTTGGCAAAAATGGAAAAATCATCCTTTCAAAGGAGGAATGGCTATTTGGCTACTTTGGTGTCTATCAAGCATCCCTCTAGTTATTAACACGCCTCAACGTATTCCTTATATGGCTTTCTATAATCTAATGTTAATGCCAATCCTTCATTTTTTTAGATACAGAAGCGGAGCGATTGGCCCAGGGACTCTTTTTTATGCGTCGTATTTATCTGACCATCTCCAACAGCCTTTCAATAAAGCTTGTTCGCATATCAATAGCGGTAAGCTTGTTTTCTATGCTGCTAATACGGTTTTCCATCTTTTCAAACCGAGCATCTATTTTTTCAAACCGAGCATCCACCTTTTCAAACTGTTTATCCATTCTGTGAATGATCCAAAACAACCCACTAATCGTTGGAACCAAAATGCTTATGATAACAGTAAGGGTTTGAGAGTCTATTCCCATGTTTACCTCTTTATATCGTTTTCTTGGGTTCTTCTAGATTTAAGACCAAATCCCAAAACTTGGATTTTTATAAATAAAGTTTTATTAATACAGGAAACGGTTTTTCTCTACTTCTACAAGGGTAAAATCTCCATTCCTATAGGAGAAATAGTATAACAGATTAAAGTTCAAATATGCAAGTTGATGTTGTCCTTGGAAGATAGTACTTCGCTGAAATTTTACCCATTCTTTGTAAGAGAATGGTCATTAGCCCCTCTGTGGTCTTTATCTCAAATTGAATAATCAAGAAGATGGAATACAAAAACTTATTTAGCTGCTTTTGCTTGAGAGAGTTGAGCAATAGTATCTACGCATTCTGATAGGGGAAGAGGAACGCTTTTTTGCGATGCGTATTCGATTTGCGCTTCAAAAAATGAAAATAGTTTTTTGTTTAGTCTAGACATTGTTTGATAGATTTTAAAGCTAATTCAAAAGCTTGAAAAAACCAGACAGTAAATATTTTTTGTTCTTCTTGTGAAAGGCTTCGAAGAGTCTCTACATCTATCCATTTATAATTTTGAACCTCCTGCGGGTTAGGTCGAATAAATCGTGGATTATGTAAACCAATAAAGACATGGTCGATCTCATGTTCTATCATTTCATTCCCAACATTTGCTTTATAATAAAAGAGCCCAGCATGATAAAGCTTACAAGAAAATCCCATCTCAATTTTTAGTCGATTTTTAGCAAGATTTTCAAGGGGAGTAGCTTTTTTAGCATGGCTACAGCAAGTATTAGTCCATAATCCTCCCGAATGATATTTTTCTTGAGTTCTTTGATGTAGAAGCAATTGCAAAGAAGAGTTAAGCCGGCGGAAAAGAAAAACAGAAAATGCACGATGTAAAATTCCATTTCGATGAGCTTCATATTTTTCAACTAGGCCCAGAGGTTGGTCTAATTGATTTACTTTTAAAATAAATTGAGAAGAATTTTTATTAGACATCATCAAATACCTTAATTATAAAAGCAAAGGTTAAAGCGTTTTATGAATTTTTTGCAATCTTAATTTAAAAATTTTCTATTATAAAAACACGGAGTGCTATTTTCTAAATGCTTCTCTTGTGCAATATGAATTATTTTTTTTAAAAAATCGTTTCCAATTTTTCAAAATTAAAAAATGATCGAATAAAAATCAGCGAAGAAGCTTAGCAATATCTGCAAAGGTAACGAATAACTTAGGGCTATTGACAAATTGAGATTTCTCTGGGATAAGTTGTAAAACTTGCTCTGGGGAATTTTGCATTAGTTGCTGATGGTTCATCCAATCTATCTGTTGCTCTTGATTTGAAAATTCGATATCTGTAACTACCTTATCCGGATCGATTAAAGATTGAGCTAAAAATTGCTGTAAATGATCGAAAGAAAAAATACAAAAGTCCTCTTTTGCTCTTTCTGATTGAAAGATAAGTTCACCCAATTGTTTATCATCATTAAGTTCAGCATCATTCTCAATGAGAAAGGTTATATCAAAATTTTCTACAAATTTTTTCCAGCTAGCAGAAATCACTTTACGAAATACCAATTGTTCATAAAGCTCTTCTATAGTATTTGAATTTTTTTTACTATTTTCATAGTTGATATTCAAGGGAGTGTGAAGCGCTATCATCATACTTTTCCCTCCATGGTTATTCACAATTTCAACTAGCCGACTGCATGTAGTGTTTGAAAGAATAGGAGTTTTAATAACAACATTTATGTTGTTTTGGATAGCAATTTTTGTCATCAGAAGCATCAAATAATTCATTTCTTTGTCAATGGAAGGCCAAAATTTAACTTTGTGTGCATAAGGAATGTCATTGAATAAATAGCTAAAGAAGAGGTCGAGACTAATTATAATGCTATTATCATTGATAATGCCAGTCATTTGTAATTGATTGGCTAAAGTGTCGCATGAGCTCTGTTCCCCCTCTAAAAAAATACACCATGGTTTTATTTTTAAAGAGAGGGTCTCATTTTCTCTTTTTGCTTTTAATTTTTCAAACCATTCGTCTTCATTTAACTCTAGATGAGTTTTTTTAAAAATCTCATAGAGGATTTTTGCATGTAAATGCTCTCTTACAGAAGAAAATGTTTGGCAAGAGCTGTCATAATAGGTCTCCTTACTTTGGACCAAAATTCTTTGTTTTTTATCTAAATAATCAAAAGAGAGATCACCATTGATTAAACGTTCATGAGAATCTTGAATTAAAAAGAAATTAAGACAAAAATTTTGTAGTGTATGAATAAGTTGAGAATGTGTATCATGAATAATGGTTCGAACTTTAGAAAAAATCATGCGATTTTCTTTGCAATCCTTAGACAAAACTCCTAAGTGGATGAGGGAACAAATAAGCTTGCTCTGTTTCCATTTTTTTCCTTTTAAAATAACAATGGCATGAGGAGGGATAAACATTTCATCTGTTCTAATCTCATATCCCATTTTTAATAATTTTATGTGATTTTCTAATAAAGATAGCTCTTCATAGGAGTCTGAATCAATGATTAGAGGATTCGAAAAAAGCTGCTTACTTAAAGTAGCTGGATCAGGGGCCCCTTGTTCCATTCCTATAAGTATACATCTTCCCTCAAAATCTTTTCGGCTAGAAGTGTTTGTGCGATAAAGAATGCGCTCGATCTTGGGGTCACTCGGTGTGCCTTTGTGGAGAAGAGCTAGATTGTCCCAAAAGACAAAATCACCTTTTTTCCAAGAATGAAAATAAAGATATTTTTTTTGCACAGCTTGTTCCAACAATGATTCTTTAAGTTCATTATTTTTTTCTTCAGGTATACCTATGATTTTTGACTGATATAATTCATCCAAATTTAGCGTGCGTTTCCCTGTAATCGGATGAATACGTACGAGAGGATGAATAACATCGGGAAATTTTTCAGCTCCTCTTTGAAATTTTAACGATGCTTTTTCATAATTTTTCTGCCTTATATTGGTCATGTGATCATAGGAGTGGATAACGTATAAACTCTCAATTTCTTGCTTTAACTTTTCAGATAATCCATTATAAGCAGCGTATAAATTTGAAAATCCGGTCATTCCCAAACCTTCAGGTTGAGGTTCTGAGTCAAAAAAAGCAAAACTTATACTTGTTGGATAACGAATAAAGTTCTTATCCCAGTGCCAAAAATAGGTGGGGCTTTTATAGTTAGGGTTTTGCTTAAGAATATTGTTAGTAATTACATATACATAGTCGTCTTTTCTGTGTCTATTTTCGTTATTCCATGCGGCTTCAAGATCACCAAAACAACGTGTAATGTCTGTTTGTTGCTGAACTGATAAATGTTGGTTTCGAATAACAACAACGAGGTATTTAGCAAGAAGTGTTTTTAATGCGTTAACCTCTTCTGTTTTTATACCAAGGGATAAATCCAAGCCAATCACTTCAACACCCAGTGTTTCAGATAGTTGATTCATCTGAATTTCTGTAGTCTCATTGTTAATAGAAAAAATATTGCTCAGTTCAGAAAATTCAGGAGAAGCTACTGACTCATAACATAGAAGGTCTATATTTTTTATAATAGCGAGACTTAAAAAGATAATTGCTACAATTTTATCCATTTTAATCTTTATTTTTTTGGAGATAGATCAAAGGCAAAAAATGGTGCTAAATCACAAATTAATTTTTGCACAGATTGGAATTGGATTCCGTTCAGTCCTAAATTGTTTGCAGCATTCACATTTTGTTCATCATCATCTATGAAAAGACACTCTTGAGGTTCTAAATCCATTTTTTCTAACAAAAATTCGAAAATCCTAGGGTCTGGCTTTTTAAACCCTATTTCACAAGAAAATAGCAAAGGATCAAAGGGGATAAAATAATTGAGGTTTTTAAAAATTTTTACTTGAAAAGGAGAAATATTTGATAATAGAGGTAAAAGGAACCCTTTTTCTTTTAAAGCTTGCGCTATTTGAATGACCCTTGAATTAACATGGGCGTTCTTAGAAAAAAACTCTCTTAATTGCTCTTCCCAATCAGAAGGCAATACGCGTTGAACCAAATGAGCATAATTTTCCCAAAAAGTATTTTCTAAAACTTTTCCCTCAATTAATTCTCCTCCCGTTGGAAACAGAGTTTTTTTCACCAAATCCATAGATATATTAAGGGAATTAGAAACAAAATTTTCTATACCAGTTGGAGGAAAATCAAGAACAACTCCTCCAAAATCAAATATAGTAGCTTTAATCATAATTTTTTAACCATGTGACTTTTTTTTATTAAAAAAAATTTATTGATAAATTTTATGCCGGAAATTGCTATAAGAGCTGCAATGAATACAGAATAATCACATGTATAGAGCGAATAAAAACAAGGGATAATATACAAACGCAGTTCAATTGCTCTTTTGATAAATCCATTTTTTATAACACTCTGTAAATATCGAGTAACCTCATATGCAAACAAAATAACAATGATTTCTAGAATATGAACAGAAAGATCAAAAGAACAGATCTTTACACTGGATAAAATTACTATTAAACCACCAATAGCATGGTTCTTATAATCTAATTTCATGCTTAATAGCCAATAAAAAACTAGAGCAGTGTAAAAAATTCTTAACGATGGATTGAAATAAATCAATCCCATTCCTACTATACCCCAAGAGATTCCCGCTAATATCGCTGACCCTTTAAAAGGTTCTCTAAGGCCATGTTCATTAAAAAGATCGGCTAGTTTTGTTAAAACTCCGAAAGCAAATGAAAAAACAACTAAACTAAACATAAATTTTTTAATTTTGCTAAATTATATCCATCATTTAATAAAGTATTTGTAACAGAGGTCGAACTATAAACAACGGAATCTCTAGATCCAGGAATAACTCCACTTGTATAAACCTTTTCTCCATATTGAACTGAAAATTCAAATAGAGCTTCTGCATCTAATATCAGGGGGCCAATCTGATTATGTCCAGAATAATGATAGACGCAGTAAAGAGGAACAATTCCTCTATCTAAAAGTCCGTCAACAGCTTCTAATGCTTTTTGATTTTCTATTTGAGGATCCCATGTAGATGTGTTGAGATCTATCGGCAAGCTCTGAAGCCCGTATATAAAGCTACTATAAGAGGATCCTTTACCAAAGATCTCTCTTGCATATTCTAAAGCAGAAAACATTCTCTTGTACCCATATTCTGCTTTTCCAGGGGCAATGATTTGAAATAAACTGGGATCAAAAACTTCGATATCAAAGTAGACTTTATCAAAACCAGCTTGTTTCATTTCATCCATCAAAGAAAAATTTTCAGGAGGCATAAGAATTCCAATAAGATCAATATTGCGATTTTCCTTTAATTTTTTTATGCCTTGAGCAATCTTTATAAATTCTAAAACAGTCTGGTCATAAGAGATAATATTCCCTGAATTCAGCAAGATATACTTTAAGTTTGAGTCCAGCTGAAAGGCTAGTTCTAAACCGTCAATAATTTCTTTCGTAGGCTTTGTTGCTTTAGTAAAGGTTTTATGAGACTTATGTGTTTGATAAATTTCACAAAATCGACATTCTTTTTTTGTTTTAAAATAGAAACAATAATTACTAATGATAACGCCAGCTACATCGATCCCCAGCTTCTGGACAATACTGGATAGAGGAGAATTTTGGATAAATTGATTATCAAAATTGGTTGGGGAAGTCGGTGTAACAGAATACTCCTCTCGTTTTTTATCATTTCTTAATTTGTACCCTTTTTCATAGTCTAAGTACCATTCAGAATCAGGATTAAAGCGAAGTTTAGATATCACTGTCTTGGGAATAACTTCATTCTCGGGATAAAGAATAATATCTTCTGGGATAGGACTAGAATGCGTAGCAACATGATGTTGGTACAAATGAATTTGTTTTGTATTAAATGCAGATCCTTCGGCAATGCGGTTTTTTACACTGATGCCTTTTGCTATCAAGTCTGCCTTAATTTGCATAAAATATTCAAACTTCTTTAGCTCTTTTCTGAATTCAACCTTATATTCTTCTGTGGCTAGCATATTTTTTACCATTTCATATCTTTGGTGATAAAGTACTGTGAAGTTCGAAGATGACTCAACCAATCTTGTAAAGAAAAGAGGATTTTTTCATTTTTAATATACTTTGATAAGTTGGGGATTAAAACCCATTTCTTTGAAACTACAACTTTATCTGGATCGTTTACTGAGGATTCTTGAAGTGAAGTTTGATCAATCTGTGTATGAAAAACAATAGCTCTAACAAGAGTAGAAGCATTTGTAAAAAAGGCTTCATGGATATAAGCCACCTGAGCTTGTGTCACTATATATTTTGTTTCTTCTAATACTTCTCTACAAAGAGCGTCGTACAAAGTTTCTCCTTTTTCAACTTTTCCTCCAGGCAAAGTCCATCTTTTAACCCCTTGTTTGTCTTGATTATTAACAAGAAGGATCTTGTCATCCTTATTAAGTACAGCAAAAACAGCGACCATACACATTTTACGATATCTCTTTTCTTTATAAGTTTTGCCTATAAAATATGAAAAATTAATCATTAGAAAACAATAATTTTTTATACATTTCTATCATAATCTTGAATATTTTTTTAGCAATGCTATTGCTAGAGTAAAATCTTCAGATAAAATCCACTTTTGGTATTTTTCAAAATGTTCTGCAGACATATTTTCAAATTGACTCCTCGATAATTTAGGAGAGTTTTCTAAAGATTGCAATGCAGCCCATATGCTAATTGTTAAATGAATTACTGGTTTAAAAAAATTCATTTTAGCTTGGATGATACCCGCTTGTTCAGAAGAATAACAATTTATCAAAAACTTTTCTTGCTCATTAGAAAGAGAAAGGATAGAGGAAAAGTAGGCAAGATCCCAAGCAGGGTCATTACTTCCTGAATATTCCCAATCAATTAATTTAAAAGAACTATCTATTAAAACAAAGTTGCTAGGAACAGGGTCATTGTGACAAGGTTTATTTTCAAAACAACTCCATTCTAATATTTTTTCCAGTTTAGAGATAGTAGAATAAGCATCATAAAGGTGGATTGGAATCTCCTCTCTTTGGATTTGTAAAAAATTGAAAATTTTTTTTAAACGACAAAAGGGATTAAATTTATTTTCAAAAATAATTTTACTCTCATGTAACTTTCGCAATAAATCTACAATTTCATATATTTTTCTCTCATTACTTAATTCATCCATTGATAAAAAAGTTGCTTTTTCTAAGTATTGCGTTACTTGTAATCCGTCATCGAGGTCAAAAAACAATATTTCTAAAGGATTAAATCCTGCTTTTTGAGCTAAAAAACTATTTTTATATTCAGAATGCCGATCAACAAGAAAATTCATCATTTCATTAGAGATCCGTACAACAATTTTCTCTTTTTCATTCGTTAAAAGAAAATTGTCATTTGAGAAGCTCTGAAGAGAAGAAACTGTAAATCCTTCAGGGAAAAAAGAAGATATTCTTCTGAAAATCTCTGGATTAAAAACAATAGATTCCATCAATTTGCTTCTTTGGTCTTCATGCGCTGAAAAAATGAATTCAGGAGATGAAACTAAAAGGTGTGTTGCTAATAAAATCATCGCCGAGCCCTTCCCCACATTTTACTACCAATAACCATTACGCTAAGGCAAAAAGCCATTCCAAACGCAATATATTTTGACTTTAAATCAGATTTCTTCCTGTTTTGATGACTTCGTAATAAAGTTCTTTGCTCTATTACTTCCTCAATCCTTTTAAAAATATCTTGAGGAGTAGAAAAATGCTCTGCATAGATAATAGAGATAGGGTCTCTCAAAACCACAGATGAAATAACTTCTGGGATATGTTTTTTAAAAAATTGTAAACGCTGGTCAATTTTTTCTCGAGAAATATCTTCTTTTCTTTTTATAAGTATACCATTACAATCTGGGCAACATCCTTCTTTAACCAATTTATCTTCTTCTCTTACTTGTTTTTCGCATTGGGAACAGATGTAACGGTGTTCTAAACGACGGTAAATATCAGATTCATTCAACGCAAGATAGATGGGAATATGAATATCATTCGGCCTTAAAAAACTGTCGTTGTAAACTTTACCTTGCTCTGCTGTTCTAGGAAATCCATCTAAAATAAATCCTTTCCCATAGATGGGATTGGCTATTTGCTTAAATAATAACCCATAGGCAATTTCATTAGGTGCAAAAGTCATTTGTCCATTTGTTCTATGATGAAGTAAGATTAAATTTCCAATAGGAGTTTGGCTTCTACATTCATTCCGGTAGATATCTCCTAATGATAAGGTAGACAATTTGTATTTTTCTGAGAGCTGTTTTCCTTGAGTACCTTTGCCGGCTCCTACTGTTCCAATGAGATTAATAATGGTTCTAGAACATAAAGATTGCCCTTCTAGAAGGGGCTGCTTCATCATTTCTTGCTGATTAATTTCCTGGTAAAAATGAGAGATACAGATAAATTGAAAGGCTTTCTTATATTTTCTCTGAAAATTCATATATTCTACTTGACTTTGATCAAACCATTTCAATTGATCTTTTTTTTCAGAAAAGCTTTCCAAGGAGTTATCCTTTTTTAGAACACTATGAAAAACATGTAAGATAGGATCTGCTTGATCTGTGGGTTCTATTTTATAACAATAAGTAAAATGGACCTTTCGAAGGTCTATATTTGTTTGTTGATGAACTACCCTAAAAATAGCTTCTAAATAATCTTCGTTTTTCTGAACAAGCCCTCCTGGAATTCTCCAATTATTTATGCCATCAGAAAGATTTTTATTTATAAGTAAAAATTTTCCGTTATTTACAACAAAACAGATAGATTTCTCTATATTTGGAACCACTCCTGTCAAGGGATTTGTACACATATTTTCTCTCACGTAAGAAAAACAATCATTTATACGTATATATTTTCTTTTATTCTACTAAATAATAAAGAAAAACGATGAATTGAATACAAAAACTTATTTGACTGCTTTTGCTTGAGAGAGTTGAGCAATGGTATCTACGCATTCCGATAGGGGAAGAGGAACGCTTTTTTGTGATGCGTATTCGATGTGAGCTCCGATGGAGGAGAGCTTTTCGACAATTTTCTCATACCCTCGTTTCAGATAGTGAACGCCGCTAAGCAGGCTGGTTTCAGGAGCGAGTAGTGCTGCTAAGACATAGGCAAAGCCTGCACGTAGATCAGGGATACAAATCTCTTCTGCATGAAGAGGCGTTGGACCTTGGATCACAACGCTGTGTTGGTAATTTTGTGCAGCAAAGCGACATAAACGACCTCCTAAACACTGGGTGAATAGTTGGATGTCAGCTCCCATGGTTTTTAATGTTTTTATGTATCCAAAGCGATTTTCATAAACGGTTTCATGCACAACAGAAGCTCCCTGTGCTTGGGTTAATAATACGACAAAAGGCTGTTGCCAATCGGTTAGAAACCCTGGATGCACATCGGTTTCTAAATGAATGCCACCGCGTAGAGGGCCATTGTAGAAGAATTCAATACCATTTTTTTTCACTTCAAAGCCTCCATTCACCTCGCGTAATCTATTTAAGAAAGAGATCATCGGTTGGTGTTGGGCTCCTTCTACTAGAACTCTGCCTTTTGTGCTAATAGCAGCTAGAGCAAAAGAAGCGGCTTCTGTGCGATCTGGGACAACTGTGTGTTCTACTTCATAGAAAACCTTAGTCTGTTGGATGCGGATTGTGCGGTCTACATCCATTTCAATGGTTACCCCTAGCTTTTGTAAAAAGAGCATTAGGTCAACGATTTCTGGTTCTATGGCTGCATTTTTAATAACGGTTGTGCCTTTTGCGCTAACAGCGGATAGGATGGTATTTTCTGTAGCTCCTACAGAAGGATAGGGTAGAGTAATGATATTTCCTACTAGACCATGATGTGCTCTTGCAAAATACGCCCCTTCTTTTTTCATGCGGCGATATTCAATCTGCGCACCTAGTTTTTCTAATGCGTGAATATGAAAATCAATAGGTCTTTTACCGATATTACATCCACCAGCTGTTGGAACGATAATATCTTCATCAGTGCGACCTAAAAGAGCACCAATCATTAAAATAGGGATCCGGTTAGAACCTGAAAAGCGTTGAGGGATATAACAGCTTTTGAGCTCTGGTGTAATAATTTCAATGATTCCGCTTGAGCGATCCCAGGCGATTTGAGATCCAATTTCTTGACAAAGCGCAACCGTTATTTCTACTTCAGAAATATCTGGCACATTATGGAAAATGCATTTTTTATTGGATAAAAGAGAGGCTACTAAAAGTTTAGTGATCGAATTTTTTGCGCCTGCTACTTTTACCTGACCTTTGAGGGGATGATTCCCTGTGATTTTTAGCATATCTATAAGCCTTTGAGTAATCTTAAGAATAGGGGGAATAGATCGTTTTGTCAAATGTTTGTCCTTAATTGTAAGATTTTATCAAAGCTGATAGCGTAAAATAGCTATTGAGAAATAAAGATCTCTCATAGCATAACAGTTGTACTTAAGGTAAAATCATGAAAAAGAAAGTCAGAGTAGGTCTTCTTTTTGGAGGCAAGTCAACAGAACACGAGGTTTCTTTAATTTCAGCAAAAAATATCCTTGAAGCGCTAGATCTAGAAAAATATGAGCCGGTTTTAATCAGTATTAACAAGCAAGGACAGTGGCATCTAGAAACACAGGAAACTTTAAGGAAAATGATTTTTTCTACCGCAACATTAGAAAACTTCACAGAGAAATTAGCCATTGTTCCAATTGAGGAATGTAAACAGATCGTTAGTTATAAAGATTCTAAGTTTCAAGAAATTTTACAGTTGGATGTGATTTTTCCTATTTTACATGGAGCACATGGAGAAGATGGAACGATACAAGGATTATTACAATTAGCGAATATTCCCTTTGTAGGAGCTGGTGTGCTTGGGTCTGCTATTGGTATGGATAAAGATGTTATGAAACGTCTTTTGCAACAAGCTGATATCCCTGTAGCCCCCTTTATTTGTCTACATGATTACCAAGAGGTTCTAGCTTTTGAAGAAGTTGTTCTCGAATTAGGTTGTCCTTTCTTTGTAAAACCTGCCAATGCAGGATCTTCTGTAGGGATAACTAAGGTAAGCGATCAAGTAGCCTATCTTTTAGCTGTTAAAAATGCTTTTTTATATGATCGCAAAATTTTGCTAGAAAAGTACATTCAAGGAAGAGAAATCGAATGTGCTGTTTTAGGCAATGAAGATCTGCAAGCCTCTTTGCCAGGAGAAATAGAGCCTTTACATGAGTTTTATTCCTATGAAGCAAAATATCTAGATACCAAAGGTGCTAAATTACACATTCCCGCTTCTCTTTCTCAAGAGCAGATTGCACATGTTCAAACAATGGCAATGACCGTTTTTAGAACCCTATGTTGTGAGGGCATGGCACGAGTGGACTTCTTTTTAACGAAAAATCAAGAGCTCTTAGTCAATGAAATCAATACCATTCCTGGGTTTACGCGAATTAGCATGTATCCTAAATTATGGGAGATCAGCGGGCTTTCCTATTCTCAACTCATCGATCAATTAATTCAGCTAGCTATTACACGACATGGAAAAGGGAAAAAAATACAAACTATAATCGGAGCGTAAAAATGTCTCATACGCGCGTAGGGATTGGCCAGGATAGCCATCGGTTTTTAGATCCAGATGCGATCAAGCCCTGTATCATTGGAGGATTAATTTTTCCAGAGGCTCCTGGTTTAGATGCAGATTCAGATGGAGATGTGGTATTTCATGCTATTTGTAACGCGGTTACTTCCGTTACGGGTGTTGCCATTTTAGGAGATATTGCTATTAAGCTCTGCCATCAAGAAGGGGTTACCGATTCACAGATCTATCTGGAACATGCTTTAAAAACATTAAGAAAGCAAAAAGTACAACATGTAGCACTCACTATTGAAGGCAAAAGGCCAAGACTGCAAAGCCGCATCGATGAGATGCGTCAATCTATTGCAAGAGTAATGCAACTAGAGATCTCCCAGGTAGGCCTTACAGTAACCTCTGGTGATGGGTTAACAGATTTTGGATGTGGGGATGGGCTTCAGTGTTTCTGTATTCTTACAACGGTGGAATATTAATACACCTCTTTCACATAGCGTTTTTGCTTTTTAAGGGCCTTGACATAGATCAAGGTTTCTTCTTGGTTCAATCTTCCTTGACTACAAATGATTTGCTCTAAGGCTTTCTCTACATCTTTAGACATCTGTTTTGCGTCCCCACAGATATAGAAGTAAGCTCCTTCTTCAAGCCAATGCCAGATTTTTGGAGCTTGTAGAAGAAGTTTATGTTGTACGTAGACTTTATCTTCTTGATCACGAGAAAAAGCTAGATCGAGATTAAGCTTTTTTGTTGCAACTAGGCTTTCCCAAAAGTCTTGATAAAAGAAATCGTACTTTCGATTTCTTTCTCCAAAGAATAACCAGTTTTTCCCCGTGTGTCCTTTAATGAGCCTTTCTTGAATAAAGCCTCTAAAAGGAGCCACTCCAGTTCCTGGTCCTACCATAATTACGGGAGCTGTGGAATCTTCTGGAATAGTAAAGTCTGTAGCAGGTTGTATGTAAACAGCTAGCTTAGTCTCTTCTAACTTGGCTAAGTTGCATAAAAAATGACTTCCTGTCCCATATTGAATACGGTTATTTTTTTTCATTTCTACTAAAACAATGGTTAGTTCTAAATGATCGGGATGAGCTAGTTGAGAAGAGGCTATGGAATAAAATCGAGGTAATAATGGGGAGAGATTTTCACAAAATTTTTCGAGAGGAACGTTTGTGGTATCATATGTTTTTAAAAAATCCATTAAATCGGTTTGGGTTAAATACTGGACTAAATGCTCTTTGGATTGAGGATGTAATAGTTCTTCTAGCCGTTTTTTTTCTTGGGAGTTTTGTGTATAAGAGCAAAATGTTTTTAACATGCTAGAGGTTAAGCGAGATATGTTTTTTTCTTTAACTAAGAGCTCATATAGAGAAAGGGTTTTATTACTGCGAGCATAGTAAATCTGCTGCTTTAGATCTTGTTGTAGGAATTGAGAAACTTCTAATGCTATAAGGGGATCATTTTCAGGATAAATGGCAATAGCATCTCCTGGTTTAAAGGTAATAGCGGTATTTCGAATATCTAGGACAAGATGAAAAGTCTTTTTTGTTGACTCAGGTTTTGTTAAGAGTATACGCTCTGAAATAGAGACAAATGCTGGATTTTTTCGAGAGTATAGCTGGTTACAAACGGAAGAATCTTTGGGAATAGGCATAAAAATCAAAAGGTTGTTATGAAAATACAGTGTTTTATTTTAGGGATTTCCTTAGGTTTTCTTTGTGCATGTACAGGGGGTAGTGGTTATCAACGTCATTACATTATCTCAGATACATCTGAACAATCTTCTTATGAAAGCTCCCATTAATTATAAAGACCTACTTTTCTTTTGTATGCCATGCTTTTGTCAAGAGATCTAATTTTTTGTTAGAAAGTCCACCTAAATATTGAATAGCGTTTAACAATCTGGCACGTGTTCTATCTTTACCTAGAATTTCTACAGAGTCAAACAAAGGCAGTCCATGGCGCTTTCCTGTAATGGCTCCATACAATAAGGGAATGACCATTTTTTTATGGTGGATGTCAAATTTCTCAGAAACCTCATGAGAAGCTTTTTCAATCCCTGGGCGTTTCCAATTTTCTTGTGCATCCATACTCCAAATCATTGCCTGTAAAAGAGAGGCGCTTTTTTCTTTTGTCAACTGATTAGGACAGAGCAATTCATCTGTATAGACAAGATGGTTAAGGAAAAAGAAGTCGCATAGCTGCATGAAATCGCCAAAGGTTTTCATGCGCGTATGACAAAGGGGCATCAGTTTTTGCATAAAAGCGTCATTGAATGACCACTCCTTGATCCTTCCCCATAGGGCACCCTCAGGGATAGTATTAATCAAGTATTGCTGGTTAAGCCAATCTAACTTTTGAATATCAAAGTAGGCCCCAGAAGTACCAATGCGAGAGGGCTCAAATTCACGGACGATCTCTTCTAAACTATAGACTTCCTTGTCGTTTAACATGCTATAGCCCATTAGACTTAAGAAATTGATAAAAGCTTCCTGTAGGTATCCGCTGTCTCGGTAATAGAAGATAGAGGTCGGGTTTTTTCTTTTTGATAGTTTTTTACCATCTTTGCCTAAAAGCAAAGGCATATGCATAAAGACAGGAGGAGTCCATCCAAAGCTTTCATAGAGAAAGATATGTTTAGGGGTTGAGCTCATCCACTCATCTCCTCTGATTACATGAGAGATGTTCATGAGATGATCATCAACTACATTTGCTAAATGATAGGTAGGAAACCCATCAGATTTGAGCAAAATCTGATCATCTATATCAGCCCAAGGACAGCTGATCCGTCCTTTAACCGCATCTTCAAAGACACACTCACCAGATAAAGGGATCTTAAGGCGAACTACATAAGACTGTCCTTCTCTCTCTCGTATAGCAACCTCTTCCATACTTAAATTACGATACCTACGATCATAACCTAGCCGCTTTCCTAGTTTGCCTGCCATTTCTCGCATTTCAGAGAGCTCTTGAGGTGTAGCAAAACACTTATAGGCTTTTTTTTGCTCTATTAATAATTGGCAGTATTTACGATAGATCTCAGTACGCTCTGATTGGCGGTAAGGTCCAAAAGATCCTCCAATATCAGGTCCTTCATTCCATTTAATACCTGTCCATTTAAGAGCTTCGTAAATATTTTTTTCATATTCTGGTCTAGAGCGGTTTTGATCTGTATCTTCGATTCTTAAAATAAATTCCCCATCGAAATGATGAGCAAAAATATAATTGAAAAGGGCCATATATGCCGTGCCTACATGAGGATCTCCTGTAGGAGATGGCGCAATGCGAACGCGTACTTTTTTCATTTTTTACTTAAAATAAAAGAGGTTTAGAAAGAATAATTTTTCACTATTAATAAATAGAAGGCAAGCATTTTCTAACTAAAGCTTTTTAAGCTGCTGGAGCTACAAGATTTTTTTCTTTTTCTATTAATAAAATATAATCTTTCATTACTTTAATTGTTTCTTCTAGTTGCAAATCATTTAAACCAAAGAATAAAGTAGGTTCTCCTAATTCATCTTTCTTTGCTAGTTCTTTCAAAAAATTCTGATAGTTTTTGTTAGTAGCAACTCGCAGCTCTGCATTTTTTTTCAAAAGACTTAAGTTTTTAATAGGCAGAACCGATTGCCTGTCTTCTTGATAAAGCTTGCTAACTCTTTGTTTATGGATAAAAGGAATATCAGCAAGGTTATCTTCAAAATGAGGCTCAATATGATCTGTTTCTACAGGAAATTTGGAATATTTCTCCCCAATTTCTAATTCAGATAATACTCCAGGAAGCACAATATCACTTGATACTCCAACGAGTTGGGGACTTTTCCCTGAAGCTGTATAATATCTACCTCTAGTTACTTTATACTCTCCCTTAGGGTTTACTTTGCCAAAATTATTGCATTCTAGAGTAAAGGTTTGGAAAGTTCCTTTTCCAAATGTTTCAGGATCACCTATAATAATGGCTCTTCCATAATCTTTAAGAGTTTGTGCTACGATTTCCGAAGAGGAAGCGCTCATGCGATTGGTAAGGACAACTAACGGGCCATCCCACTCTTTTTTATTTTCTAAGTTGCGTAAGTGAAAAACCTTATCTTGATTATCTTTAATAGAAACAACAATCCCTTTTGAAAGAAATAAACCGCTTACAGCCACAGCCTCGGTTAATAGGCCTCCTGCATTATTACGTAGATCAAGAATAACTCCTTTTAAAAGATGATTCTTCTTAATCTCCTCTATGGCTTTAGCTAAATCGGTTGCAGAACTGCTGTGATTATCTTGGTAAAAGCAAAATAGATGTAAGATAGCAATCACACCATTACCATAAGGCTCTATTTGTGTTTCCAATCTGGATTCTTTTAAAACAATCTCTCCGCGAATAAGCTCAATTTCTAGTTTAGTTTCTTTAAGGCTCTCTCCCTCTTTTACCTCGCGCAGTACTGTTAAAATTACAGAAGATCCTTGGGGACCTCGAATAAGCTCTACAGCTTCTATGATTTCTAAACCTATAATTGGTTCGTTGTTTACAGCGACAATCCGATCTCCAATTTTTAACTTATCAGGAAGGCTAGCTGGGCTTTTCTCTAAAATATGCACTACTGTAAGCCCATTAAGATCATCTCTTAACTGCGCTCCAATTCCAAATAACCGTTGTTGCACTTGAATCATAAATTGGCTGGCTTCAGCAGGAGTAAAGTAGATTGTTTGAGAATCTAAAGCCGAGCTTATGGATTTAAGGACATAGGATAGAATAATACGTAGCCTTTCTTGATCTGTTTTTCCTTTTAAATCGTTTTCCCGACAGAGTCTTCTTTTTGCTAATCTTTGCATAAACCGATCTCGGATATCTGGGTCTATTTTTGTTGCAGTACGAAGCTGCAATGATTTAATTCGCAATAGGCGCTCTTTTAATGCATCTACATTTTTTGCCCATGTAACATCTTTAAATTCTAAATGAGAAACATCTTCAGGAAGAGGGGACTGTTCAAGCTGTTTTTCTAGAGAATTTCTCCTATCAATAGCAAGTAGCATTTGACGGTGTATTTCTTCAAAAACGGTAAATTTTTCTAATTCATATTCCGCTAGAGCTGTTTTAAGCAGATCTTCAGAAGGATTTGTCCACTTAACTATTTCATAATCAAGGAAATAAGTTTTTAAAGGATCTAGCTCTTCTAAGTAGTTTTTAAGGGCTCTTTTAACGAGTTCAGGGCTCAGCTTTTGATAAGAAACATGAGCTTTTAATATTTCTTCTGTTTTTAACCTTGTTTCTTTAGCTGTTAATTTAGGCGGCTCTACTGCTTCTAAGCCTATTAGCTTAACAACTAATGCGAATATAAGTAGAAAGCGAAGCATGATTTAAGTCTTTGAGTTTAAGTATAATAAAAACATTTATTTAATATTCTATAATTTTAGCTTATGACAAAGTTAAAGTTTATAGCTAGAAAAAAGCAATTGTCTATTTCCGTTTTTCTAATAGCTATTCTAATTAAAAAAATTAATATATGCTTGATTTCAATTCATTTATATGCCATAATAATTGTTCGAAGTGACAAATAAAATAGTTTAATTACTAATTTTAATCAAATAGCGCCTCTAATTTATTAGTTATTGGTTTTTGCAGTTGATGGGTGCTTCAAGTTTGATAAAAGATATCTTGATTTTTTGGAGGATATATAAAAATGGAAAGAGAAGAGATCCAAAGTGGATTAGAGGAATTAAATTCTTCAAGTAAGAAGATTGTGTCGATTACAGAGGCGGCTAAGATCAACAATGTAACACGACAAGCAATCTATGTAGCGATTAAGCAAAAAAAGCTTAAAGCTAAAAAAGATGCAACAAGATGGACAATTGATCTTGCAGATCTTGAATTATATCGTAATGGGAAGTATTCCCGTACGAAATCGATGTATAACGGAGAGCTTTTATTTGATAACCATAAAGGATTTTATTCCGTTAATCAAGTTGCTCAACTATTAAATGTGCCTGCTCAAAAGGTATACTATGCGACACGCGTAGGACTCATGAAAGCACATCGCAGAGGAGCTGCTTGGGTAGTTCATGTCGATGATATTAAAGAATATCGAGAAAACTATCTGAATAAAAAAGTACATCGTTTCGAAGCTGTATAAACTTAAATCTGAATCTCATGATTCGAGAGTTCCTATGAAGTTTTTATAAAAACCACTAAGTTTAAGTACTTAGTGGTTTTTATTTTTTATCTAAAAATTAAGGAGCTCGATTAGAGGTTTATCTATAATTCCGAGAATTCACCTAATAATAACGCGTACAATGTCTGGATCTTTCTTAAATTTTTTTAAGAAAGGCAAAAGCTGTAATACTAAGCTATTTTTTTTCAAAGCAGCAAGCGCCATATCTTTATTGTTCTTTAGCTCTTCAGAAGCGTACTGCAATAGCCAAGGGTCTAGCTGCACAGCTTTAAGCATAAAGGCGTAATTGCTTCTTAGCTCTTCAGAAGCATATTGTAATACATAAGGCTGTCTTTGCATGGCAGTAAGCACGATAACTTCATTATTCTTCAGATCTTCAGAAGCAAGTTCTAATACCCAAGGCTCCAAATGCACAGATTTAAGCATGAAATCATAGTTGCTCTTTAGCTTGATCTTGAGTTTGTCAGAAGCAAATTCTAATACCCAAGGGTTCTTCTGTACAGCCTTAAGCATAAAATCATAGCTGTTTCTTAACTTTTTAGAAGCAAATTGTAATACTCGAGCATCCTGCTGTATAGCAGCAAGCACAATAGCTTCATTGTTCTTCAAATCTGCAGAAGCAAATTCTAGTGTCCAAGGGTTCTTTTGCACAGCCTTAAGCATAAAGTCATAGTCGCTTCTTAGCTTTTTAGAAGCAAATTGTAAGGAAAAAGCATCGTCTTGTGATATAGCAGAGAGAACAACTTCGGGATCCTTTTTTAGTTTTTTAGAAGCAAAAAATAATCCCACACCATTATTTTCTAAAATAGAAATCATGAGGGTTTTCTCTTTGCTCTTATCTTTATAGAAAAAAGTTAGCTCTTTAAAACGCTTTTCCCTAAAGGCATTTACGACTGTTTCATTTTTCTTTAGGTCTTCAGAAGCAAGATCAAATACTTTGCTACCTTCTTTTTTTATTTTAGCAAGCATAGATTTTTCATCGGTTATTAGAGCAGGTTGTGAGTTCAAAGAGAGATTGTTAAGACTAGCAAGATCGTTAAGTGTAATATATCCAGTAGGTGTCATTTGGCTTCCTTTTAATTTATAATAATTATTTAAAACAGAAAGCAAAGCATTATACTATAGTTACGCTAGTAATGAAATTATTATAAGTAATTTTATCTGTTTAAAATTATTAATCTGTTATTATTTGTAATAAACTTTTTATTACAGATTAAATATCTTTGAATAACCACAAGAGGGATTATACAAAAATAGAGTTGTTACTGCCTTCACTCAATTTCGAACTATAAAGACGTGTCTAATTTTAAAATAATTTATTTATACTATTATTAACTCTAAAAGTTTATGTTTTAAATTTAATTTTAAATATATTTATTTGATTTAATTGATACTCTTTTTATTAAAATTTAATTTTTCATATACATATAATTTATGATTCTGCTAAAAAACAAAAATTTGTTGAAATAAATAAGATTTGTTTTTGCTATGGACTAAAAAACGCTTAAGATACACTTAGGAACTATTAAATTGATTTGCTTTCGAAAGATTTAAATTTTTATTTAATCATGATTTTTTTGTTTTTTGAAAAATAGAATATATAAAAAATAAAATGTTAATTATGTTTTTATAATATTCATTGTTTGGTTTAAAATTAAAGTAGCAATAAAGATAATTTTTTGCTTTTAACAAAATAATATGTACTTTTTATAATTAATTATAACTATAAATCAGAGGTGTCTCTATGAACTCAATGGAATGTGCAGAAGGGGAAAAAAAATTTGTAACGCTATCAGAAGCGGCAAAAATTAATAAAGTGACACGACAAGCTATTTATGTGGCGATTAAACAAAAAAAGTTAAAGGCTTATAAAAATCCAACCCGTTGGATTATCGACATAGAAGATTTAGATCAATATAAAAAAATGAAATATTCTCGTTCTAAATCTATGCATAACGGGGAGTTACTATTTGATAATAAACAAGGGTACTATTCGATTCAACAGGCGGCTAAATTGTTAAAAGTGCCTTACCAAAAAATTTACTATGCAACGCGTATTGGTTTATTAAAAGCTTGTCGTAAAGGATCTGCATGGATTGTACATATTGATAATATTAAGCAGTATCAAAGTTGTTATCTGAATAAAATGATTTCTAACATAGACGAGGACGTTTCCTGATTTATTGGAAAATTCAAAACAAACGCATCAAGATTTATCATGAGATGCGTTTGTGCTTTAAGGGAAGCTAGCAAGCTGAAAGTCGCGAATTTGTAACTGGATGCTTGATTTATTTAAGAAGTTATTAATATGAGGAGTAAATGCAATGTGTAACATGAGTTTTTTCTTAAGTAGGCGCTGTCTCTTGTCTGCCATTCCAAAAGCAATACCTTCTAGCATACGATCTTGCTGTTCAAGATAGAGTTTAAGATGCGTTTTGCCAACGATTTTTGGAGGCCAAATCTGTTTAGCATCGCAATAGAGAATTGGGGCAGGGTTCTCATTTCCAAAAGGCTCAAGCAAATTAAAAGACTCCATGAAATCAAAGGTTAAATCTCCAAATTGAATATTTGCATTTAGATAGATTTTAGCAATGATGTCCTGATCTTTAAGGTGAAGATTAGCAGCTTTTATAAATTGCTCTTTAAAAGCGGGAATATTTTCTTCCTTAATAGTAAGGCCTGCTGCGAAATCATGACCACCAAAGTTTTCCAAGAGATCGCTACTCTCGCGCAAATGTTGTAAAAGAGGAAATTCAGGGATTGTTCTTATAGAGCCCTTTCCTAAGCCTTGATCAATAGAAATAACCACAGTTGGCCTATTATATTGCTTAGCAATACGAGCAGTAATAATCGGAATGATTCCAGGATGCCATTTATTAGAAGAAATGACAATGGCTTTTTGATGAAGTATTTGAGGATTACGTAAAATATATTGCTCTACATCTTCAGAATCACGTCTTTCAATTTTTTGTCTTTCAATATTATTTAAGTCTAATTCCTTTGCTAGGGATTCTGCTGCATTAGCATCTCGAATTAATAAAAGCTCTACTCCTTTAAGAGGATCTGCTATTCTTCCCAAGCTATTGAGGCGAGGAGCTACTTTAGAAGCAATATCAATAGGAGTGATCTCTCCTAGTTTAAGGCTACAAATAGAAAATAACTTGGCAAGACCAATTCTTCTGGTTTTTCGCATTTGACGTAGACCATAACGCACAAGGATTCTATTTTCTCCCAAAAGAGAACCCATATCAGCAATTGTACCTAAGGCAACTAAATCCAGGTAGCGTTTGAGATCAATTTTTGTAGGGCTAATAGATCCATTTGCAATCAAGGTATTTGTAATGGCATGAGCTAATTTGAAAGCAACGCCTACTCCGGTAAGATTTCGATTGGGATAGGTGCTATTAAATAACTTGGGGTTTAACGTAGCAATACAGTGAGGTAATTTTGCGGTGGGTTCATGGTGATCTGTTACAATTACATCAATATTTTTTTTAACGGCTTCTTGAATCTCATTGGCAGCGGTAATGCCGCAGTCTACTGTAATGATTAATTTACATTGTTTTTGAATAGCAAAGTCAATAGCATCAAGAATTAAGCTTTGCTTCAGCGAATTGCGATTAGGTATATAGAAAAAAACATTTCCATCAATAAATCTTAAAAACTCTGTTAAAAGAGCTGCCGCTGTAATTCCATCGACATCGTTATCCCCATAGATGAGAATATTTTCATTCTGAGAAAGAGCTTGAAGTACTCGATGGACTGCTTTATCCATATCGGGGAAAAGATGAGGATCAAACAAATGGGGGAGTTTAGCATATAAAAAATCATGTATCTCTTCTAAAGTTTTAAAATTTCTAGAAGCTAAAACATAGGCTGTAACAGGATGAATGCTAAACTCTTTAATAATTGTTTTATGCCATTCTGGATCAACTTTGGGATAAACCCATATAGGATCGCAGTAGTTTAATATCATGCATGCATCCTATCGCTCATTTAATTTCATTTTACTTAGTTTCTGTAATTCCCATTCGTAAAAAAACTTCATCAGAGGGGCTGCAATGAACAATGATGACAGAGTTCCAAAAATAACACCAATAACCATAACTAAAGAAAATCCAAATAAAGTAGGCCCTCCTAAGAATAACAGAGGAACTAGTACGAGTAAGGTAGTTCCTGATGTCATGAGGGTTCTGCTCAAAGTTACGTTCAAAGAGTGATTCATGATGTCAATTAAGCTCATTTTACGCATAAATTGCATATCTTCTCGAATCCTATCGAAAACGATAATTGTATCATTCAAAGAGTATCCAATGATGGTCATAAGGGCTGCGATTGTATTCAGATCAATTTGAATGGGAACATGTAACTTATGTAAGATTGCAATAGCTGCTAAAGTAAAGAATAGATCATGAGCTAAACATAGAATAGCGCTAATTGCGTAATTAAACTCAAAGCGGATGGTAATGTATATAAGAATACATAGCATAGCGATACTAATTCCAATCAAAGCATTGTTACGCATTGTATCGGAGAGTTGTCCGCTCACCTCTGTCCATTGCTTATTTAAACTTTGTAGGCTAGAAGATGTTAATGAAAGTCCTGACTTTTCTAATGATTGTACAACCCATACAATTTTCGGATTGGTTTGATAAGGGTAATTAGATTCTTTTAAGGTATATTCAAGAGGCAGATTTGCAAAGGGATGACCCTCTTCCTGCAAGCTCCTACTTAAAAAGATGCGAACCTGATTATTTGGAGCAAGCTCTCTTATTTGTACTTCATTGTTTGTAGCACCACCGGCATGTGTAAGAGCTTTTTCTACAGATTGCCTATAGTTATTTTCTATATTGGGGGTTAGTTCAACGGTAAGCGCATAACCTCCTCTAAAATCCATACCAAAAATGGTATTGCGTTGAGTAACCAGCATAAAAGAGCCAATGAGAATCACGCAAAAGGAAAGAAATAATGCGGGTTTTGCATACTTAAAGAAATTGAAGTTTTTCGTTTTAAACCAATTTAACATGTTCAATTTTTTGTGATTTGGATTCTCTACCCATTTAGAGAAGAAAAAGCGTGTCATGAAAAGTGCAGTGAACATGGAAGAGATGATCCCAATAATCATGGTAATGGCAAAAGCTTTAATAGGTCCTGAGTCAAAATTCAGTAGGACTAAAGCTGCAATAATTGTAGTGACATTAGAGTCTAGGATTGCAGAGAAGGCTTTGCGATAGCCCGCATGAATAGCCATAGCAATACGACCTGTTGCCTGAAACTCTTCACGAATTCTTTCGAAAACTAAAACGTTCGCATCAACTGCCATACCAACTGTTAAAATAATCCCTGCAATTCCAGCTAAACTCAAAGTAGCTTGCAGGTTTTGCAATGTGGCCCATAGAATCAATAGGTTGAAAATCACAGCGATTGAAGCAATCATTCCACCAAAACGGTAATAACTTACCATAGCTGCTATAACAAGGGATAAGGCAATCATGGTTGCAATAATACCTTGTATTCTCTCTTTAGCTCCTAGCTCTGGAGACACATTTTTCTCAGCAAGAATATGAGGGGTAAAGCTTAAAGAACCTGCTTTAAGATCAGCTTCTAATTGGCTAATTTCTCTTTGAGTAAAACTTCCAGTAATCATTCCGCTATCTTTTAGTTCTGAATCCAAGGTAGGGGAGCTAATTACAGAACCATTGAGGATAACAGCCATGCGCCAGCCTCTTCCTGCAGAAAAAGCTTCTCTAGCCGTACCTTGAATTTTTTCTTTAGAAAACTGAGAAGTCCAAGCTAGTAGATTGTCGCGGGGATATTGTTTATTTCCTGATTTATCGGTGAAGGCACCTTTAACGGAAAATGCAAGGAAGTTTCCTTTTGAAGGATCATAAGAGGCATGAATATCTTCTAAATGAGAACCTTCTAAAGCAAAGTTACGAAACACAATAAGCAAAGGATGGGCTTGTCCATCCCAACTGGTAAAGTCGCTGCCTCTAAGCATGGCAATTTTAGAATAGATCTCATTAAAACTGCTGTTTATAGAACCGCTAAGAGCAAAACGCAGTCCATTCTCATAAAGTGTTTTAGCGGCTTCAGAACGAGGCTGCACCAATTCTGAGTCTAGAGAATCGCCATATAAATGTTTGTTTGCAATGAGATGGATGTCTTCAATATCTTTACAGTTGGTAACTACAGCTTCATTCCAAATTTCTTGTAAAAATTTTTGTGTAGCATCAGCTAATTCTGTATTATTCGAGCTAAATTTTTCATTAACTATTTGAAAATACATCGTAGAGGATTTTACAAGATCACTAGCTGATAACCCTTGTGCGCCGGGAAAGTCTAGTGCAATAGTATTGCCTTCTTGGCGAATGCTTACCTCTGATACGCCCATTTTGTTTATGCGAGCGTATAATTCATTGATCCCTTGTTTGATATCTATCGGGTCTACTACTGTTTTTCCATTATGATCAATGAGCTCTAGCTGAACGGTTTTACCACCTGAGAGGTCTAATCCCCAATGTAAAATCTTACGATCATCACCTCTAAAATATTTTTTTAAGCTTAAGCAGAAATTGTTCCAATAAATGTTATGAACAGGTTTTGGTACATCGTATTTAGAAACGCCTCTAGCCTGATTTTGGGCAGCAAAATAATCATCTCGCCACTTAAGAAGGTCTTCATGCATTTGATTGAGAATTTTATTTTCAGTAAGCAGCCTTTGTTCAAGATTAGTAAGCTCTAATAGGGCAAAACGCTTTGTTCCAGAAACTTTAAAATTTTCCCTTGTTGATTTCAGCAGGGTTTGATAGTAGTTCTCCTGTTCAAAAATCAGATCCTGGCTAAATTCAGGGTCAAAGGCATAACCTGCTGTAGAATAATTTACAAAACCGCTTTTTTGTAAAATTTCACGGAGCTGATTAAAATCTTGAATAAATTGATTGGTTTGAGCTGACTGGCTCTCGCTCTGCAAACGGGATAAAATTTTATCCATGCCCTTAGCGATTACATAAATGGAATGGGTGCGAAACCCTGGCACAGGGGCTGCATCATAACCAGCTGGCGCATAGACAACTAGAGCTAGTTTTTGCTCTGCAGGAGGAAGGGCTTTATAAGTATCATAGTCGTAAATAGGCAATGCATTGCGTTGTAGATCAGGATGAATGGGGTGCCAGAAGCGCAAGAGCGTTTCTTTAATTTGGGAAGATATTTTATGCGCAATTTGGCCTAAGTTCATAGCAAGAAAGCTTTTGCTATCAGCTAATTGATTTAGTGTGATTTCAAAGCGACCTTGAAAAGGAGAAATCACCTCATCTGATGACCTTGCGATGAAAGCGATTTCATTATACATCAATTGATCTGCTTGGTCGGTTAGATAAGAAGGCTGTAGGCTTTTTTCTCTGATTGTTTCTATATCTTCATAAAGATCTAAAAAGATTTTTTCCTGACTCCAATCAACAGAAATACTTTTAATAAAAGGATTGTATCCTTCTAGAGCGATTGTTTGGGTATTATGAGTGGTTAAATCTTTTCGCAGTGCTTCATAGGACAAAGGATTTTTAGCTGCAGCAAATAGATCCAGATGTTTTTTGATAATTTGGGTGGCTTGTCTAAGAGCTTGCGTTTTATCACTTAAAGATTCGAGTCTTTGTTGTTCTAAGGTAGTTAAAAATATAGCTGTTTTTTCTGCTTGTAGTCCTTTATTTTGCAGCTGCTCTTTTTCTTTTAAGAGTTTTGTTTGTAGAGAATCTAAGCTTTGAATCCAGTTTTGCATAAAACTATAGCGATCATCTAGATTACATTGAGTGAAGCTAGCAAAGTAGCGCTTAGTGATTAAAGAGCTCTCCCCATATACATTGGTAAAGCTAAGAATATTTTTAGCAATTTGCACAAACTGATCTTCTTGGACCATGCCTGTTTGTTTCAAAGCATTTTGTAAATAAAGAGCATTTTGTGTAGAGCCAGCAATAGAAGAGGCTATTTGTAGAGCGCGGTCCTGGACAATTTTCTCATAAAAGGGAGTTGGTTTTCCTAGAGAGTCCAACTTGTGGAAGAATTGATAATCGGTATGGGCATCAAAATGAATAGGAATGCGTCTTTGTACAACAACCGTTCTGCTATTTGTATCGTTATCTTCATGTAAAAATAGCTGAGCTGGTAAAAAAGGAATCAGTTGACCAGCTCTAGGCAAATAAGTACGAAATAGGTTAGCTTCTTCTGTATTTTTAAAAGAAACAGTAATGAGTTGGGGTTGCCGAGCATCAAGAGCTACTGCTTGCGGTTTTACCTCAAGCAGATTGCAAAAGGAATACAGCCATTTTTCTGCTTCTTCCTCAAGTCGATTGACTCTTTCAGAGATAGAGATAGCTATTTGTTCTGCTTTTTTTCCTTCGATAGGTTGATTTAAAGGTTTAGTATAATAAAAAACAGTAGGCAATATATTGTATACGGTAAGAGCAATAACAACAAAGATTAGATATAACTGCCATTTTTTTTGCTTTTTCATGTAAATTCCCAATTGAGATCTAAAAGATTTTAACAGATTTAGAATACGGATAGTGCTCGATTCTGTCTATTAAAGAATTTTTTACGGTATTTCAGAGCGCTTAAGTTTAAAGATAAGCTCAAAAGATTTTATTTTAAAATATAGGTGTTTTTTAAGCATTTTTTACCCAATCTTCAAGACGCTTTAAGTCTTGTATATTAGTTAAAGCTTTAGTAAGAGATCATTTAAATTTATGAAAAGACTTGAATTAACTCTTGCCCCTCTGTTTTTATTTTTTCTATTTCTAGATTAAGTTCGTTCACGATAAAGGGATATTGTTCAAAGTCTTCAAGAGAAACCTCTATAAATCCTTTTTTAGAACGTAAAGGCATATAGCCCATATTGTCGTTATATTGATCTTGATTATGTTGTTTCCTATGGATTTCATAGCTATGAAATTTTATCCCTTTTTTAATATGTTCTACTCCATAAGGATAATCCTTATTTTTTTCAAGAAGGGTCTCTATTGTATTTGGGTCTGTTTTGAAATAACTAACATCATATGCTTGTAAAACACCTTTTTGAAAAAAGGCACAAACTGCTTCTGAAGCATCTTTTATGTCGTTGGCATCATTTAGCGTGCAAATTTCTTCGAAGATTTGTTTAAGATTAGCAATAAATTCTTCTGGATTTTGTAATTCTTTCGATTGTAAAAGAGTTTTTCGATACCTCAATATGGAATCATATCGGCTCCCTCCCTCATTATCCAGATTAAATCCTTCAGGTATTTTTTCTCTTGTAGCAGGAGAAATATCATAGCATTTGAGATAGGTTTCAAATGTATTGCGATCATAAACGGTTTTACGATCTATAGGATCTGTAATCACGCTGCGAGGAGCCCTTCCTGAAATGGAACATTGAATTTTACAGAGGATTGGATCGGTATCTTGTATGCTTTCACGGTATTGCGGTAAATGAAAACTAATAGAGTCGATTGCTTTTTCTTCTAAAAGTTTCCAGAACTTGATCTTCTCTGTAATACTAAAAAGAGGAAATGGAGGGTTGCTGGGTACAGCATGGAATAATTCTTGAGCAGCTGAGTGCTCTAGTTTTCTATTTAAGATATTTAATAACTCCTGTTGGGCACCTAAACGAGATATTCTCATATGCTGATTGATTAAATGTAGGATAGGTTCGGTGCTTGCAAGCTTGAATCCTATTTCACTTGTAATAAAATCTAGCCCCAGATTGCTATTTATGAATTTTATCAGGATAAACTTATTGCTAAATAGAGCATAACAAACAGCCATCTTTAAAATTCCGTATGAATAGCTATCTTTGAACCCTATAACCTTTGCCAATCCTGGTGTAATTAATGTAGCAAGCCACATGTGGGAAACAATGATCGAAGCCGCTTTAAAAGCGAATTGAAGTCTAGTTGGGTAATTAATTCTTTGTAGAGCAGACTTGAAGGCAAAAAGCCTTGCTCGAATACGATCAACTCTTGATTCAAGATTAGATGGTTCTGATATTAGGTATTCAACTCCTTTAGGAATAGCATACCAAGCTGCTGAAGTAAGAATGATTTGAGTCATTTTTTTATTCCTTAATGATTATTGAGCATAGTTAATCTTGCTTTAAGAGTTAGGTTTGCAGAAGTCTTCAATTAGCTCTTCTTTTTTTGTTTTAATTTTTTCTATTTCTAGATTAAGTTCATTTATTATAAAACGAGATTGATCGAATTCTTGAAGAGAGATGCTTTGGAAAGTTTCCTCTTTTCTATCATTTAGATCTTGATTATGCCTTCTCTTACAAGCCTCACAAGGATCTAAAGTATTAAGATAGGAAATGTCATATGCATCTAAAACGCCTTTTTGGAAAAAGGCACGAACCGATGCTGAAGCATCTTTTGTGTCATTAGCATCATTTAGAGTGCAAATTTCTTCGAAGATTTGTTTAAGATTAGCAATAAATCCTTCTGGATTTTGTAATTCTCCTGATTGTAAAAGAGCCTTTCGATACCTCAATATGGAATCATATCGGCGTCTTATTTCATAAGCAGATTTTTCTGCCGATACTCTTACAATATCCGATACAGGAAGAATCACCGCTCTTTCTAAGAACTGTAGCTCGGTTTCTGTCTCTTCAAAGCGTTTTGGACCTTTGAAAACTTGAATAAGAAGATTTACATATCTACTTGTAAGCTCTGAATTTTTTAGACAAGCAAGAGCATGATTATCGCTTGGATTGCAGGTTAATTTTTTTATTTCTGTCGCTGAAAATCCAAATAATGCTAGTCGATTAACAACGTTTGCAGTTTGTAAAATAGATGATTCAGATTCACTGTATTTATCTACAGCTTGTACAACATGGAGGAAATCAAGAAATGTTGTTACGCATTTGGTTGCAATTCCTATAGAACTACTCATACTTATCTCTTAAGAAGTTAAATAAGGAGATGGAAGTTTAAATTTTAACTGAATAAAAAGCAATTTTTTTAGAAAAGTCGAAAAAAATACTAATCTCTATTCTAGGAGTACAAACAACCGTTAAAAAATACCATTTTTGAGAAATAGAGCTGTTCCTATCAGGCTATTGGCGAGAGGCATGTTTTTACAGAAAAATCATCGATTCAAATCAAGCATTTGCTACACTCTTCTTTTTATTAAAAATATATAAGTGCAATTGGGAAGGTTTTGAAATATGTCTAGCATTATCGTTGTAGGGGCTCAGTGGGGAGATGAAGGAAAAGGGAAAATTACTGATATATTGGCAAAATCAGTGGACTTTGTCGTTAGAGCTCAAGGGGGAAACAATGCAGGACATACTATTTTAATAGACTCTCAAGAGCTTCGATTTCATTTAATTCCATCGGGCATTTTACATCCTAATGCACAGTGTTTGATCACAGGTGGTACTGTGATTGATCCAGGTTCTTTTTTAGAGGAAGTGGATTGTTTAAGAAAAGAAGGGATTGATTTTGCAGGTAGATTGTGGCTATCTAATTATGCACATGTGATTTTCCCCTATCATAAGCTACTAGATAAGTTGTATGAAAAACAGAAGAAAGATCAAGCCATTGGAACCACGGGAAAAGGGATTGGGCCTTGTTATGCGGACCAATCTAACCGAATAGGAATTCGATTAGCAGAATTTGTGCGGCCAGATATTTTAAAACAAAGGCTGCAAACCACGCTTTTTTTTAAAAATCAAGAATTACAAATCATTTTTCAACAAGAACCGTTTTTATTGGATTCTTTATTAGAGGAGTGTGATCAACTAGCTGCCAAATTGAAATCTTTTATAGCTCCTGTTGAAGAATGGATTGCCGAAGCTCTCAAAAAGGGAAAAAAAGTGTTGTTTGAAGGGGCTCAGGGTACTCTTTTAGATAACAATTTTGGCTCTTACCCTTATGTAACTTCCTCTAGCACAATTGCAGCTGGTATTGCTGCAGGAGCGGGAATTGGTCCAACGCAGATCGACCATGTTCTTGGCGTGGTAAAAACATACACAACGCGTGTAGGGGAGGGACCTCTGCCGACTGCTTTTACAAAGGAAGAGCAGAAAATGTTTGTTGCATCTAAAGCGCGTGAAATAGGGACAACAACAGGAAGAACAAGACGCATGGGTTGGTTTGATGCTTGTCTAGTTCGTTATTCTGCAAGATTAAATGGGCTCGATTCAATGGCTTTAACCAAATTAGACATTTTAGATACATTAGATGAAATTAAAATTTGTACACACTATCGTTTAGATGGGATCATTTTGGAATCTCCTCCTGTTTTAATTGAAGATTTAGCACGCGTTGAGCCTATATATGAAGTTCTAGAAGGGTGGAGAGAAAAAACGTCTCAGGTGTCCTCTTATGAGAAGCTCCCAGAAAAAGCTATTTATTATCTTAAGCGAATTTCAGAATTAATAGATGTGCCCATTAGTATGGTCTCGGTGGGGCCTGATCGAAAGAGTACTCTTTTTCTACAGCAATTCTTTAAAAAAAAATAATTTACTATGCAGACGTTAAATGCTCCAAGTACTTTGGAAGATCCTTTAGTTCTAGATAAAAATATGCTCCCAAACCATGTTGCAATCATCATGGATGGGAATAGGAGATGGGCTAAAAAAAATGGCTTACCCGCTATGATGGGACATTGGCAAGGCGCTAAAACTATTATTGACATTGTAATCGCTGCCATTAAATGGAATATAAAAGTATTAACGGTTTATGCTTTTTCTACAGAAAATTGGCAAAGATCGCAGCAAGAAATAGATAGTTTAATGTATCTATGTAAAATTTATTTACGTAGATTTTGTTTTAAAATGATTAAGGAACAAGTTCGGTTGCAGACAATTGGAGATCTTACTAAAATACCTAAAGATGTTTATCAAACTATATGTGATGTAAAGCAAGCAACCGAAAATTGTAACCGAATTGATTTAGTACTAGCCATCAATTATGGTGGTAGAGATGACATTAAAAGAGCTCTTGTTAATATCGTAGAGGATGTTCAAAGTGGACGTTTAAGCAGATCTGAAATTAATGAGCAACTAATTGCTCAATATTTAGATACTTCTTACTGGCCTGATCCAGATCTTCTCATTCGTACAAGTGGAGAAAAAAGGCAAAGCAATTTTTTGCTTTGGCAGCTTTCTTATAGCGAATTTTATCACACGGAAGTGTTGTGGCCAGATTTTTCTGAGAAAGAGCTAATAAAAGCTTTATATCAATTTCAACAACGTCAAAGGCGATTTGGAGGCCTATGACCATAAAGAGAATGGCAGATTTAAGCACTAGGTTAATGACCTCTATTTCAGTAGGGATTTGTGTTGCAACATTAATTGTTTTTTCCCCTTTGCCTTTTGTTAGTCTTTTATTAATGTTTTTTGTAGCCGGAATTTCTGCTACCGGGGTTTGGGAATATGCGCAGTTGGCCATTGCTAAAAAAAGGCGTCCAGCAACGCGATTGATGATGGCTATAGCCATTTTGGAAGTAATTGCTTTATATATATCGCTTGTTTTTGTAGATCTTCCTCAATTGCCGATTTTGGTTGTAGCATTAGGTGTTATTGCTTTTTTTATACATCGCTTTAAAAAAGTAACAGGTGCCTTGAATGAGATTGCCATCGAATTTTTTGGAATTATTTATGTAGCAGTTCCTTTAAGCTTAATCTTAGGGGTTCTTTATCCTAATCCCCATCAAGGATTCCCTCAGGAAGGGCGTTGGTGGCTTTTATACTTGATTGTTGTCACAAAAATTACCGATGTAGGCGCTTATTTTGTAGGAAGGCTGTGGGGAAAAAATAAATTATGTCCTTCTTTAAGTCCTCAGAAAACAGTGGAAGGGGCAATTGCTGGATTTATTGGCGCTGTTTGTGCGAGCGTAGCTATTCATAAACTAGCTGTTTACATGCAAGCAGAATGGTTTCACCTTTCTTTTTCAGAGTCAATATGGCTTGGGATGCTAATTGGAATATTAGGACAGATTGGAGACTTAGCAGAGTCTCTTCTAAAAAGAGATGCTGTTGTTAAAGATAGCAATGCTCTACCTGGACTGGGAGGTGTTTTAGACATGGTAGACTCTTTACTATTTACTACACCTATTATATATTTCTTTTTGCGGATGCATTAAATTATGATCATTACTATTGATGGCCCTGCGGCAACGGGTAAAACAAGTGTTTCGAGACAAGTAGCTAAAAGATTGCATTTTACATATTTTGATACGGGTGCTATGTATCGAGCATTTACTTGGTTTTTTCTTAACTCTCAAGTCTCAATTGAACAAATAGAAGAGATTAAAAAGTTAGTTGATCTGTTTCCTTTTAGGATTGAAACAAAAGAGCATAATAAAAGATATTTTGTAGGAGATAAAGATGTAACAGAAGAGATCCGATCTCATCTTGTTACCTCTCATGTATCGGAAGTATCTGCTATAGATTGTGTTCGTTCTAAACTATTGGATATTCAAAGACAATGTGCTGCTCAAGGAGATTTTGTTTTTGAAGGCAGGGATTTGGGAACTGTTGTTTTTCCTCAAGCTGAAGTTAAAATTTTTTTAACAGCGGATCCACGTGTCCGAGCAGAAAGACGTCTAGCTGAATTATTAGCCCAGTATCCTAAAGAAGAAATAGAATTAGCTAGGCAATCTATGCTAGCGGATTTGTTAAAGAGAGATCATTACGATTCTAATCGATTAAATGCTCCTTTAAAATGTCCACCAGATGCCTATAGAATTGATACCTCTACATTGAGTTTAGATGAAGTAGTTGACCAAATTATTCAATTTACCGCAGAAAAATATCCTGAAAAAATCCCATGATAAAACCTAGTTGGGCATCTGATAATTCTCTTTCTTTTCTCTATCGCATGGTAGTATTTTTTACATGGCTATTCTTTAAAATTCTTTATCGACATAAGATATATGGGCTAAATCATGTATATAAAAAAGCTGCAATCATTGCAGCAAATCACACATCTTTTTACGATCCCCCCATTTTAGCCATTTCTTGGCCACAAGAAGTGCATTTTTTAGCAAGAGAGAGCTTATTTAAATATGCTCTATTTGGCTCTTTAATTCGAAAATTGAACTCTCATCCAGTGCAAGGGGATACAAGTAATATTAGAGCCTTTAAAGATATACAGGAGCTTTTAGCATCTGGAAAAAAAGTGATTCTTTTCCCAGAGGGGACAAGAGCTTATGAAGATCGGTTAGGAGAATTAAAATCTGGAGTTGCTTTTTTAGTTCTTCGCTCTCAAACAGCTGTAATTCCTACTTATATTCATGGAACGTTCTCCATTTGGAATCGAGAAAGAAAACTCCCTAAATTATGGGGAAAAACCGCCTGCGTATTTGGCAGTCCGATTTCTTATGAAGCATTTCAAGGCCTTGATAAAAAACAAGCACAAAAAGCTCTTACAGAGTGTCTAGCTGAGTCTATACAAAATTTACGTACCTGGTATGAAGAGGGGGCTGAAGGAGATCCTCCTTAAAAATGCGGTCAAGATGACTCGAACATCCACCAGGTTGCCCCGACTAGAACCTGAATCTAGCGCGTCTACCAATTCCGCCATGACCGCATAAGATGGATAGTATATCGGAAAGAAGTTTTTAATTTAAGCTAGATTAAAAACCAGAGTGCGATTTAATCTGGTAGATTCTATATAAGGAGGCAAATGAGATGAGTGAATTCATAAAAGAAATATTGGAAGACGACTTTGATAAAGAAACAAGACAAGGAACTATGCTGATTGATTTTTTTGCTGATTGGTGTGGCCCTTGTCGACAATTAACTCCTATTCTAGAAGAAGTTGCTAAAGAAGTAAAAGAGGTGAATTTTATCAAGATAAACATTGATGCTGCTCAAACAATAGCGGCTCGTTTAGAGATTACTTCTATTCCTACTTTAGTTTTACTAAAAGATGGAAAGGAAGTAGATCGAGTTGTTGGTCTAATAGAAGCAGATGATTTAAAAACATTTCTTACAAAAGCAAAATAAGTCTTATTTTTTTAAGGCAGGTAAATTTTACTTGCCTTAGCTACTTAATCCAATGTAGTACATCTCGAACAATAGACCAGCGTTTTTCTTGAGGAGCTGCAATTTCTGTTTTGCCTTTAACCCAAAGATCATATTGCTTTTCTGTAAATCCTTGATTATTTTTTAACTCTAACCATTGATTGAGATAGTTGAGAAACTTAGGACTATCTGCATTAATAGCATAACCTAAAGTATCTATCCCAATCGCAGGGCTGGGAATTACAATACGGTAATTGCGATGTTTTAAAATCCATGCAAGAGCTTGTTGTTCTTCCCATAGTAAAGCTGCCTGTTTTCCTTTTACAGTGAACTCTTCAAAGTGATCTAAATAAATAACCCTGTCAGCAGGGAAGAATTCATGAGCTACTTGTTCATAAGAAGATCCTTTAAGCACGGCAATTTTTAAATCTGGATTATTAAGAATTTTTTCCATAGAGGAAAATCTTTTTCGCATTTTTTCTTCTGTAACCAAAATTAATCTTGCGTCTAGATAAGATTTAGCAAAAGAAAGATTTCTTAGTCTCTTTTCATTCATGCTTAATGCAGACATAGCAATATCATATTTCTTCCCTTCTATATCGGAAATGACATTATTATAAGAGAGAGGCACTAATTCTAATTTACAGCCAAGGTCATAAGCTAATTCATAAGCAAAGGCCATGTCATATCCGACTAAATGGTTATTTACATTATAAAAACAAAAAGGAGCTACATTAGGATAATAACCCACTCTTAAGGTTTTAGTCGTTAATATATGATCAAAAGTATCTCCTTCAAAAGGATTTGATGGAGGAATCGTTTTGTAGATCTTTACAGGAATGGTAGAGGTAATTGTTAGTTCATAGATACTTTTAGCATCGTTTTTAATAGTTGGTAGCGGATTAAAAGATTTAAGAATAAGGAACAGCAAAACCATAGGAAGTAGCGTGAAAAAAGTTTTACTAATGATTCTATTCCATCTAAAAAGCAGCATATTACGACAAGAAAGGGTGATAAATAAAGAAAGTGAAGTAATTTGCATAGCAGACAACATGGACTGAAATCCAGAGGTAAAGGGGAGGGTCGTCAAGTACAAGTTAATCGCATTAATCGGCAAGCCTAAGGAATCTAGAATGAAGGTTAAACTATTAATCCACGAGCCTAGTCCAACCGAGCCTAAGTTCGTTAAAAATGTAGTTACAAATAATTCAATTTGAGAAGAAAAACCTAAAGGCAAACCATAAAAAATAGATATAAAAAATACAAATAAGGTAATAAAAAGAGCCCCTAGAGGTAAATTAAAAACAACAGATACAGTTCCTTGTATTTGTGTTTGAGCTTTCTCATCGGTAGGGTCAATAATAGCTGTTTCCTTTTTGAGTAGTTCAATGATATAGGGCAGGCAAACAATGACTACATTTGTAGTATAAGCAAGTACCAAGATGGGCAGAGTTTGTTGCAGCCATTTATAAGCAGGAATAGAAGTTAACATGCTTGTAAGTCTGGGAAAAATCCAAAATATGATTGAACAGGTCCCTAAAAGATATAAAATTACATAGGTACTGACTTGCTTAACAGTGGAGAGTTGGATGGTACCTACTTGGTTGGCTATAATTAAAAAAGTTCCAATCGGTGTAATCCGAGCAATCCAAGCTGTAATTCGTGTTAACGCACTTACTAAGTTTTGCAGACCATTCATGATTACATCTTTCTCTTTGAGATGGATCAATGCAATTCCAATGAGAAGAGAAAAAATTACGATAGCTGGAACAATATTATTGGTTAGATCGTAAAAAATATTATCGGGAATGAGCAGTTCAGCAAAGTTCAAATGAGGCGTATCGCTAGAGATATATCCAGATGTTTGAGGGCTGCTGGAACGAGGAAATAAGTGAGAGACCGTATAAATCATTAAAATGTTAATGATCCAAGCTAAACTAATAAAAAAGACACCACGCTTTACAATTAATTTTCCTTGAGAAGAGCTCAGCTGTCCTACTCCATGGATGATAGCTCCAATTAAATAAGGGATAGCTGTAACTTTGAGGAGTTTAATATATGCAGATGCATAAGAAGCAAAAACATCGCATAAATCGCCTAGGAATAGGCCAAAAAGAATCCCAAACACTGTGGCGATTGCCATTTGGAAAGCTAAAGAAATCTTAAATAAACGCATAAAATCTATGGGAGTATCTAGTCATGGATCGTTATTGTATATCAGAGCAGTATGGGTAGATTTATGCAATTGGATTTTAGGATTTTTTTATAAAAACTAACGACCTAACGTATATCTGTTTTGGGCTCAGCGATTTCCATAGGATATATATTTTCTTTTGAAGAAAGAGAATTATAAGAAGCATTTGCTTGGACCACCTCTATTTCAAAAGTCAAAAGAGAGTTAGGAGGAAGATTGTGATGCATCTTATAAGCAAAATCGGGGTGAATATAGATAGTGCGTTTTTCTCCTTCTTTCATACCGATTAACCCTAAGCGCAATCCTGTAATAATTTCGTCGAGAAAGAGCACTTCTTCATTAGAGTCGCTGAAAATAGAACCATCGAGAAATTGTCCTTTATAGTGTACCAAGGGAGAAAAATGCGACTGTATTGCTTCACCAATGCCTGTTTTCTCTATGCGATACTGAACCTTTCCATTTTCTATACTTATCACTTCTGCACTTGCTGCATTTTTTTTAAGGAAGGTTTCCGCTTTTTCTAAATTTTCTTTGGACTCTTGCTCAAAGGCTAGTTCTTTGGCAGCAACAATTGCCTCTACACACTCATTTTCTGTCATAGGAGATTCTTTCCCATCGGCAGCTTCTTGCAATCCTCTGATAACCTGTGCAAGATCAAGCTTGACCTTGCCATTCTTTTCTAAGTCTTGTTGAATCAGGTTTTTCCCGATCAAATGCCCAAAAGCTCGAGAAAGCTTTTCAATCTCATCACGATGAATAACTTCTTCACCAGAAGGGCTTTCTTGACAAAGGGCAGCTTGTGCCATAAATAGAGCACAGGCTAAGGAGAGATATTTTTTTGACTTCATGGGCTGCTACCTCGGAGCATAAATAAGTGTATTTGCTGCTAATCTTAAATCTTATGTCCAAATGATTTCAATAGGTTCTATTTGAACTTTTAACTCATTTAGTTGTTTTTTTTCTACTTTTGCAGGGGTTTGCATCATTAAATCACTAGCTTTTTGTGTCTTGGGAAAAGCAATCACATCTCTAATATTTTCTGTTTTTGCTAAAATCATTACTATGCGATCCAATCCAAAAGCAAAACCTAGGTGAGGAGGAGTTCCATATTCCAAAGCCTCTACAAAAAAACCAAACTTTTCTTGAATGGCATTTTTAGATAAATGAAGAAGTTCGAATATTTTATTTTGCAATTCACTGTTATGGATTCTCTGAGACCCTCCTCCAATTTCATATCCATTTAAGACAAGATCATAAGCTAAGGCACGGACCTTTAATGGATCTGTATTTAGCATTTCCAAATCTTCAGAATGAGGAGAGGTGAAAGGGTGATGCTCGCTTTCTATACGTCTTTCATCTGTATTCCAGCGAAGCAGTGGAAAGTCGGTTACCCAAACAAAATGCATGGAGGATGGATCTATTAACTCTCTTTCTTTTGCAATTTTTCTGCGAAGATGGTCCAGACCTTGGTTAATTCTTGCCTCTTCTCCTCCAGCTATTAAAATCAAATCGCCTATCTCGCATTGCATGCGATTTGTTAGGTCTGTTAATAGATCAGAAGAAAAGAACTTAGTAATATTCGAGCTTAAGCCTTCAGATTGACACTTCATCCAAGCTAAACCACTAACGCCAAATAAAGAGACAAACTGCACATAGGCCTCTATTTCACGGCGTGATAGACTTGCTCCATTTTTTACCAAAAGGGCTTTAATGCAACCTTTTTGTATCAGTTGCTCGCGTAGAATAGTAAACTCGCTCTGTTCTATGATATCGTCAAGACGCACAAGAGGCATTTTAAAGCGCAGGTCGGGATGATCTGTTCCATAGTTTTCTAAGCAATCTTTATAGCTCATTCTAGGGAAAGAAATCGGTGGAGTATCAGGTGAAGTGGTTTGAATGACCCTAGTCATTAAATCCTCAATAATGCCCATAATATCTTCTGGTGTCCCAAAACTCATTTCCATGTCGATTTGCGTAAATTCAGGCTGTCTATCAGCGCGAAGGTCTTCATCGCGAAAGCAAGGAGCAATTTGAAAATAGCGATCCATGCCAGAGATCATCAATAGCTGTTTAAATATCTGAGGGGATTGAGGTAATGCGTAAAAATTACCCGGATAGATTCTAGAAGGTACAAGATAATCGCGGGCTCCTTCTGGAGTGGACTTTCCTAGAATGGGTGTTGAAATTTCGATAAATCCTTGTTCACTCATAAAATTGCGAGTGGTTAACATGACTTGATGCCGCAGCAATAAATTATCGGCAACCAACCCTCTTCTGATATCTAGATAACGGTACTTAAGTCGAAGCTCTTCATTCACCTCGATATCCTCATCACAAATAGAAAAAGGAGGCGTTTTTGCAGAAGATAAGGTCTCTAATTCTTTTACATAGATTTCTAACTCTCCTGTAGGGAGTTTATGATTAATCATTTTTTCCGTGCGCGCGATTACTTGGCCTTTAATAGAAATAACCCATTCGCTACGTAAACGCGATGCCTGATGAAAAAGCTCTTCTGATATGGTTTTAGGATCAAAAACGAGTTGGGTTAAGCCAAAACGGTCTCTTAGATCAATGAAGATAATTCCTCCATGATCACGCCTACGATGTACCCATCCGGATAAGGTGACGATTTTACCGATATGAGGGGATCCTAATTCTCCACAAGTGTGTGTTCTGCGATAGTCAAACATTAAGCCAGCCTTTAAGATTATCGATTAAATGTTGAATGGAAAAAGTATGAGATTCACGCGTTGCTAATTTCTTACAAGTGATTTTTCCTGAGTTAATTTCCTCATCGCCAATCACTGCAATAGCTGTTGCTTGGATGAGATTTGCAAGCTGCAAACCATGTTGAATTTTTTTACCGCTTAAATCCATTTGTGCAGCCATATTTTTATGTTTAAGTTGCGTTGTCAGTTTAAAGGCTAATTGAGTAGCCTGACTGTTCATGGGAATTAAAAAAAGATCGGGTTTTAAAGGATTTGGGAAGTGAGCTTTTTGTTTTAACATCGTTTGCAGCAAGCGCTCTATTCCTATAGCAAATCCTGTAGCTGGTAAATCAGGACCACCTAAATCTGCTATCAACCCATCATAGCGCCCACCAGCTCCAACAGCGTTTTGGGTTCCTAGCTGTCCTGAAGTAATTTCAAATACAGTATTGCTATAGTAATCTAATCCACGAACAAGCTTTGGTTCCACTTGATAAGGGATCTTTAGTTGATCTAATTCATGTAATACTATTTGAAAATGTTCTTTTGCTTCTTTACTTAAGTATTCGCTAATTAAAGGCGCATTTTTCAAGATCTTCTGATCTTGATCTAGTTTAGAATCTAGAATACGCAAGACATTTTTTTTAAGTCTTATCTGGCTATCTTCTGATAGTTGATCTTTATAAGGTGTAAGATATGTCAACAAAGCTGCTTGATAAGCTGTGCGAGATGAGCTATCGCCAACAGAGTTAATAGAAATAGATAGGTCTTTCAAACCTAATCTCTGATAAATTTGATACATTAGGTCTATTAATTCTACATCTTGGTAAGGGTGCATTGTACCGATTGCTTCTACTCCAAATTGATGCAGCTCCCGATAGCGACCCGCTTGCGGTCTTTCGTAGCGGAACATAGATCCAATGTAAAAAAACTTATGAATACCTGGTGTTTGATATAGATGATTGCTAATAAAGGCACGCACTACAGGAGCTGTTCCTTCTGGTCTTAAACTTAAAGAGCGTCCTTTGCGATCTAAAAAGGTATACATCTCCTTTGAAACGATATCGGAGGATTCTCCAACACCTCTTTCAAATAGTTCAGTGCGCTCAAAAATCGGAGTGCGAATTTCCCTGAAGCCGTATTTTATAGCTTCTTCACGCAAGATCTGCTCTATATAAGTCCACCGATGAGATTCTTTCCAGAGGTCTTCTTCTTTTGTCTCCTGTGGCAGAATATCAAAAGTTCCTTTTACAATCGGGTATTTCATATCAAATACTTTCCCCAAGTTCTTATAAGCTTGATAGAAGAATTCTAAACTGTGGGTTGCTAAAGAGTAAAGTGATTTTAAATAAAGATACTTAAGAAGCTTTCTTTCCTAATATAAAAAAGGAATAGAAATTTTATATATTCCTTTTTTAGGATCCAAAAGATTTTCGCTTATTGGCATTTTTATTTTCTTTTTGAACTTCTTTTTCTTCCAAAGATAGTGGGAGAAGCATTCGATCTCCCCATAAAGGGATACTAAAAGCTAAGCTTGGATTCATAATATATGTATAGTCTTCATGATATAAAGGAATATAGGGCATTTCATTAATAAAAATTTTTTCTGCTTTTTCTAAGGTAAACAGTCGTTTGTCTTCTTGTTCATAGAAAGAACGATCAAGTAGTTCAATATACTCTTGATTTTCCCAATTAGAAAAATTTGTTGCATATATTTTATGTTTAAATCTTTCCAAGATGCTCATCGGATCATAATACATGGCGTCCCAACACATAAAACACAGAGAATAGTTCCCATTTCTCATCTTATCTATTCCTATACTAAAATCTAAACGTTCCAGTTTAATAAAAATACCTAGAGTTCGTAACCATTGTTGTTGAATAGCTTGTACTAGTTCGCTTGTTCCATAATTTTGGGAATGATAATAAAGAATAGCGGAATCAAAATCTTTTTTAGTAATTCCTAGTTCCATCATTCCTTCTTTTAATAAATTTTTTGCTTTTTCTACATCATTATCTAAAAAAAAAGAATGGCAGCGATTTTCTTTTAGGCAAGGTGGAATGATATTCATGATGGATATTCCACCTTGATAGGCTAGATTAATTTGATCTGTTAGAATATTTTGCTTAACACCTTTACCCATTAAGCCGATTAATTCCTGACGATTGATAGCAAAACTGAATGCTTTTCGAATTTTGGGGTTGTTAAAGGGGAATCTTTCTGTATTAATGCTAATAAATACAGAGCGGGGCCTTGACATGTAAGAAAAAGTCCATTTTTTTTCTAAAGTAGGGATTGATTCTAAAGGAATATTAGTTAGAGAATCTCCAATGATATCGATGGAGCCTTGTTGAAACATTTCTAATGTCACTGCATCATTTTCAACGATATTAAATACAATTTTTTCTGGATGAAGGTCCTCTGTTTTTCGATAACGGGAATTTTTCGTAAAAATTATTTGGTTTCCGTGGTCCCATTTTTCTAATAAAAAAGGACCATTAGATAAACATTGATCTTTATTATTACCGCTCCAATTCGGATTTTTACGATCATTTTTAATGTTTACAGGAAAAAATGCACAAAAAGAGAATAATTGAAAAAGATAAGGGATTGGTTTTTCTAAAGTGATGATAAGGGTTTTTGCATCAGATGCCTTGATTCCTACTTTGTCTAATGAAATTAAACCTTTTTTTGCAGCCTCTGCATTTTTAATGGGAAAAAATAGCTGGGCATTTACTGAAGGGAAGTGAGGATCGAGAACATCTTTCCAGGTTTGCTCAAAATCATAAGCAGTCACGGGAGTGTTATTAGACCAGACTGTGTCTCTTAAAGTAAAAGTATAGATAAGTTGATCATCTGATACTTTGTAGGATTCAGCTTGAGCAAGCTTAATAGATCCATCTGGATATCGTTTAACAAGGCCTTCAAGAAGCAAAAAAATCATTTGAGAAGAGAAAATATCTGTCACTTTGCGAGGATCTAAAGTTTTAGGTTGCGCTTTCATATTTAAATTAAGCATAGGAAGCTCCCTTTTAATTTTCATGGAAGAGATATAAATAGCTGTAATTGTAATAATGAGCACGAAAATGAATATGTTTTTTAGAAAAGAGCCTCTTAGTTTTTTAATAACACAAGAAAAAAATAGCAAAATTTTGTTTGAGTTCTCATATCTCATTTAAAAAATCCTTAAAGATTAATGGTAAATTTTATTAATCAAATGTTTTCTGATAAAATAACATATTTCACAACAACAAAAAATTTAAAGAGATTTTATCATTAAGACAATCTTCTTGCAAAAGTCAAGATTCTGATCCATACAAACTCTATTTGCTACTTCAATCTTAAGGCTTTCGATACATCTCTTAACTTCAATAAAAATTTCTGTACTTTAAAAAAAAAATTAAACATATTCTCTCTTTTCATTCTTAAAGTGAGAGCAGCATTATGTATGTTTTAGGAATAAACGGGGCTTTTAGTAAACCTAGCAAAGAGTTCATCCCTGAAGTTCCTATTTGGTTCTATCATGAATCCACTGCGGTACTTTTTAAGGATGGAGAATTAATAGCTGCAGTGGAAGAAGAAAAAATGAATCGCCTTAAACATACAACCAAATTTGGTGTAAATGCGATTCAATATTGCTTGGATTCAGCTGGTATTACACTAGATGAGATTGATATTGTGGCTTATTATTTTTTGCCAAGTTATGTTAATAAAGAATTAGGATTGAAATATATATCTTTTCCGCAGGTACCGATAAAAAGCTGTAAAGAACTTCTTGTAGAAAGATTCAGAGAATATTTTTCCCCTCATTTTACTAGCTCAAAACTTACATTTGTACAGCATCATCTCTGCCATGCGTACATGGCTTATTATCAATCTGGATTTAATGATGCTTTAGTATGTATTATTGATGGTCAAGGTGAAAGAGATGCAACATCTATTTATAGTGCAAACAGTGGTGATTTAAAACCTCTTATAGGTTATCCCGGATCCATTTCTTTAGGGCATTTTTATGTCGAAGCTATAAAAATCTTAGGATACAAACTTTTTGATGAATATAAAGTAATGGGATTAGCGCCCTATGGAGATTCTAGTAGATATCGTCATATTTTCCAAAAGATCTATAAACTTCTTCCAGATGGCAAATATGAATACACTGTTCCTCTTGCAGGTATTA
>JBAUFS010000112.1:0-3002 GCA_049679255.1 Candidatus Rhabdochlamydia sp. | reverse complement strand
CAGAGCAGTTTTGTCCAGGAAGGACTGGGGTTGTGTGTTACATGTGGGAAATCAAATTTGAAGACATTGCAAAAGAATTTTTCTCAGAGTTAGGGGATTGGATTTATATTATAAAATTTAAGACCGGCAGAGAGTTTAGGGTTGCTGGTCGTTTTTTAGAGAAATATCCAGAAGAATAAAAAATACTGTGAATAATCTTTTCATCTTTTTTAGCAAGAACACAAATACTTGGCAGAGTCATCTATATTATTTCAAATATTTGAGGATAAATATTTTAAAGTAAAATAAGTCCTCTTGTAGAAGGCATTAGACCGGCTTTACCTTGGGAAATCCCAAAATAAAGGAAATATGTATGAAAGATTTTTTATGGCTTCAACAATGGTTTCGAGTCCATTGCAATGGAAATTGGGAGCAAGATGATAGAATTCAAATAGGGAATATTGACAATCCTGGTTGGTCATTAACAATAGATTTGGAAGATACAGAGTTAGAAAGTAAAAATTTCCAAAAGATAAAAATAGATCGATCGGAAGAAGATTGGATACTTTGTACAGTTAAGAACACTAAATTTGAAGGAAGATGTGGTATTGAAAACTTACCAGGAATTTTGAAAGTATTTCGTCATTGGGTTGAAAATGAATCATTCGATTTTACCTTGGAAAATATCAAAATAAAAGAAAATCTTATGATAGAAGATGATTTTTTATGGCTTCAACAGTGGTATCAAGATAACTGTGATGGGGATTGGGAACATACTTATGGAGTCTCTCTCGAGAATATTGACAATCCTGGTTGGTCATTAATAATAGATTTGAACGAGACAGATCTAGAATATGCAAATTTCCAAGAGATAAAAATAGATCGATCGGAAGAAGATTGGATACTTTGTACAGTTAAGAACACTAAATTTGAAGGAAGATGTGGCGTTAGAAACTTACCAGAAGTTTTGAAAGTATTTCGTCATTGGGCGATTGAAAATGAGCCATCTGAAAATAATGAATATGCGTGGAATGATTATGTTATTATTAAGCAAGATGCTCCAGAGCAGTTTTGTCCAGGAGAGATTGGGGTTGTATGCCGCATGTGGGAAATTAGATTTGAAGACATTGCAAAAAAATATCAATCGGAATTAGGAGATTGGATTTATCTTATAAAATTTGAGACTGGTAGAGAGATTAGAGTTGCTGGTCGCTTTTTAGAGAAATACTCAGAAATATAGAAAATAGACAGCAAAGCCGGAAGAAATTCCAAAAGGATAGCTCATGAAAAATTTAATTTTAAAAGACTTTGCAAAATGGAGAGAATTAAATAAAGGCAATAAATTTTCTTTGTATGACTACATTTTCCATATAACTAAATTAAAAAAAGTGGATTCCGATATATACTTTGCTTTTTTTGAATTATTTTGGCCTTCTTTTATTGTCTACAAAGATTATATCCTTCTGAAGGAAAGTTTTTCAGAAGAAAAAATCGAAGATTTAATAAGAAGAAAAGAAAAAGTTGAATTTTGGATGAATTTTTTTATTACCGATCCATATTTTGAGAATGAAGAAAATGAAGAAGTAAAATCAGAATCCTTAGCTCGGTCTCTAGTGCAGATATGGCAAGCAAAACTAGAAAAAGACTTCCCAACCAAGAATTTTATTATTAAATATATTTGTGATGAAGAATATGGCGACTATGGATTAACTTTTTACCAAAAAATCAATCAAAGCTCTTGCAGCTCTCCAGATACAGTTTGGTGGGAATAACTATGAAAAAAAATTTAATCGAATATTATGCGCAATTTTTTTACGATGGATCAATCATTTCTATTGATCTTGCTACAATAAATTGGACACAAAGAACCCGAATAAATTAAAACAAATTTATTAAAGAGGTTCTTATGAGAAGTCAAAAAAAGTATGATAGAGAATATAAGTTAAATGTAATCAAGCACCATAGAGAAAGCGGAAAATCGCTAACAGAGATATCCCGTGATTTTGAAGTTCCTATGGGAACTTTATCTGGTTGGATACAAGAATTTAAAGAACAAGGAGAGAAAAGCTTTCCTGGATCAGGTAAGATCAAACCCTGCAATGAAGAGATGTATCGCCTGCGTAAAGAATTAGCAGACATGAAACAGGAAAGAGATATCTTAAAAAAAGCTATGGCCATCTTCTCACGACCAAGGAACGGAAATTAGAGTTTATGAAAAAACAGCATGACAAATGTACAGTGAAGAAGATGGCAAAACTTTTAGAGGTATCTAGAAGCAATTTTTATTACTTTGTCCATAGAACGATAACTAAAAGAGCTATGGAAAATGCAGAATATCTAAAAAAAATTAAAAGCATTCATGAGCGTAGTCGATGTATCTATGGTAGTCCAAGGATTCATGCCGAGTTAAAAAAAGAAGGAATGATTTGTTCTCGTAGAAGAATAGCAAAAATCATGAGAGAGAATGGGATACAAGCTAAAACATATAAGCTATGGAAGAAGATAGCTGTAGCTAAAACCCATCAAGAAATAGCTCCTAATTATGCAAACCAAAACTTTACAGTAGATGCACCGAATAAAACTTGGGTATCAGATATCAGTTACATAGCTACTCGTGAAGGATGGCTCTATTTAGCAGTGGTGCTAGATCTGTTTTCAAGAAAGATTGTTGGATTCTCTATGAGCAGTCGGATGCAAACAGATCTTATTAAACGTGCATTACAACAAGCTATTATCAATAGAAATCCAAAAAGAGGTTTGATTCATCATTCTGATCGTGGATCTCAATATACAAGTGCAGATTTTAAAAGAAAAATCGATCAACATGAAATGATTTTAAGTATGAGTGGCAAAGGAAACTGCTATGATAATGCCGTTGTGGAGAGCTTTTTTCACAGCGCCTTTTCAACTCTAAAGTGCGACAACTGCAGACTTCAATCTACATTCATTGAAGACCTCTATGGGTGTACGAAATTGTAACACTTTTCTAGGCCGATTGTTAAGCAAATCCTCAATTTCTTTCA
>JBAUFS010000111.1:0-8489 GCA_049679255.1 Candidatus Rhabdochlamydia sp. | reverse complement strand
TTAAGTAGTCTGTATATATATCAAGAAGGTTTTTGTCCATGGTCTGCCTTTAAAATTTAAAACAGAGCATTTTACTTTTATTAGTGCGGTTTTATCAAGGGTTTTCTACGTTCTTGCGTAAGGTGAGTTATTTATGTTCCAAGCCATTTCTTTCAAAGTCTGTCTAGAAAGGAGTATGAAGCGGTTATGGCACATGAGTTGGAGCATATTCGAAAAAAAGACAGTTTAGTCCGATTTATTTTGGATATTATAGAAACCATTTTCTGGTGGGTCCCTACAAGATGGTTACGAAGTCGGATTGAAGAAGGACAAGAGATTGCCTGTGATTTGAAATGCAAAAAATATGACGTAGATCCCATCGATTTGGCCTCAGCTATTTGTAAATCTGCAAAATATTCTAAGCATAAACCTAATCGAATCTTTGCCCATAACCTTACGAAACATGGTAGTGCTCTCAAACGCATCAATATACTTTTACAATCTAATCCTATTCGATTCAAGAAAGTGCACTTTGTTTGTGCTAGCTTGGCTGTTGGAATCGCTTTTTTAGTGATTTTTCTAGGGAGGTTTTGGACGTTCTAAAATCTCTCATTATTTAAATTTTTTTAACTTTACATACTACAACTGTAATAAGGAGAAGTAAATGAAAAAATATGCAATTATGACCCTAGCTTGTACTATGGTTTCCCTGTCGGTTTTTGCAGATCCATCTACTCATTTGAAGGCCCAGAAAACGTCTTTTGAGGATATGAGGATTGTTAATCTCTGTGATTTAACAGAAAATGATCTAGGAGAGATTATACAGGGACTTCACCCAGACAAGATCATAGAATTCTTAGCCAACACTACTTTACCTATTAGCTGCTATTTAAAAGGGGACTTGATTCATTTAAGTCAAAATGAAGAAAAGTGGGGAACAATAGAAATAAAACAAACCTTTTATGCTAGATGCACAGGTAAAGAATTGCTTTTTAGTTCTGATTTAACGCAGTGGAAACCTCTATTGGAATTCATTACAGGCAAGGCGTCTGTTACCTTAAACATTCAAGATGGGCAAACCTCCCTTGTAATTGGGACGGAAACAAATAGGCGCCTATAGGACTCAAGTTTAAATGAGCTTAGGAACTTTTCTGTTTTTAAGCTCATCATATATTTGGAAGTCCACCTATCGCAAAAACTGCAGGCAGCTAGTCGCCTTTTGAAGAGGAACTGGGAAAAATACCGTTTTTTGCAAGGGGCGTCCTTTAAATATATGTAGGAAATAGAGGCTACCGCTCTTTTGTAAAAAAAAGCTAATATTTCTTACATGGAAAGCAATCGAAAAAAGAACCAAATCATTTTTCATACGCTGATTGGAGATCATCAGAAGAATTCATCATACAGCCAAGCACGGCCATCTCAGCTTCCTCAGAACTCGTTGTTATTTATTTCTACTTGCTCTTTCTTATGCTTTTCTTCTTTTTGGCTGGGCTCTCGCTGCTTTGGATATCTTGCTCTAGCTCCGCTTCGATCTCTTTTACTGTGGGTAGGCTTGATTTTAGCTCTTTAGGGAGTGTTTCAACTAGTTTTGTTTCGTATTCTGCTACACCTATTGGACGATTGAAGTTTCTTAATGCATACTCTACAAACACATTGTCCTTCGTTCTGCATAGGATCATGCCAATGCTAGGGTTATCACCCTCATGCCTCAAGAGATCATCCACAGCAGACAAGTATATACTCATTTGCCCTGCATCTCTGCTATCGAATTCTTTTGCTTTCAGCTCCACGATTATGTAACAGCGAAGGTTGAGATGGTAGAAGAGAAGATCGATATATAAGTCTTTTTTCCCTGCCTTAATCGGGTATTGTCTTCCAACAAATGCAAAGCCCTGTCCAAGTTCCATCAAGAACTTTTGAATGTGCTCTGTTAGTTGATTTTCTATATCTTTCTCCATGACATCGTCACTTAAGGCAATAAAATCGAAAAGATAGGGGTCTTTTGTCGTTTGTTGTGCTAAGTCGGATTGTGGAGAAGGCAACGCAGACTTAAAGTTAGTTATGGCCTTTCCTTGTCTTGAATGGAGAGAATTCCCTATCATGATTTCCAAAACACTACGACTCCAACCATGCTCGATGGTTTTTTGTGCGTACCACATTCTTTCTTCATATTTTTTAAGCTTTTCTACCAACACAGAGTTATGCCTCCAAGGGATACTTGCAAGGATTTCAGGGGGATCATCTTGGAATTGTCCCCCAGATGGGGGATTATTTTGATACGCTATATAAAAAGCTCTCATTCTGAAAATATTGGTGCGAGAAAATCCTTCTATGCCTGGAAATGCGTTTTGAATATCTTTAGCGAGCTTTTCTATGATTTTCGTTCCCCATCCGCTCTCTTCTTGTTTTTCAACAATAGTTTTACCAATCTTCCAATAAAGACGGATAAGCTCCTTATTGGCTGCTGTTATAGCCCTGACTTGGCTTTCTCTTATCTGCTTCTTTAATACGGTTAGAGTAGAATCATAATCTTTATTTGAGAGAGTTTTTGTCTTTTTTTCTTTAGTCATTTGAGTCTCTCAATACTTGTTTCTTAAGTTGCCAATCTTAAGCCGCTACGCTCTCAGTTTCAGGGAATAAAGAAATAAAATTTTTTATAAATGGAGCGTAGCGGAATCGAACCGCTGACCTCAACAATGCCATTGTTGCGCTCTACCAATTGAGCTAACGCCCCTTAGAACTCTTAAGATACTACGGTTTCTGGCTATTTTCAAGCTAGATTAAATCTCTAAAGTTTTAGCTGCTTCTTTCCAACATTGCATAAGTAGATTGTCTTCTCCTTGGGTAGCATCTATCCATAAATTTTGCATTTTTTTGGCTACAGCTCTCGTATCATCTTCGGGCATTTCTTCATTCCAGTAGTTGGTAAAATCCAGTAAACTAGTAAAGATTTTTTCTAGAGTAAAGATGTTGTATTTATGGGATTCTTTGCGAAGAGATGCTATTTCTTGCTGGGTTTTGGCGTTAAAGAAATAAGGAGATAGTCTAGTGTATTTTGGATGGAAGCTGTAAAGAAAGATGCTTTTGGCTATCACATAAGGCATGATTTCAGGAGATGTAGATATAAATTCTTTTCTTTCTTCTTCTTGCATATTTTTTAGGATTGCTTCTATCAAAAATGGCATCGATTTGAGGGATCAATTGAAGGTGTTTTTGTAGAGCGCTTGTATCTTCAAAGGAATATCTCTGGATGCTTTGCAAATGGTTATTTAACCAGGAACATTTAGGTTCATTTTGGGACATCCATACAGGTATAACTTTTTGAATAGTGCTCAGATAGCGTTTTAAATACTGCGTAAGTAGTATGCTAATGCGATAGGTATTACACATGTGATAAGACTGGCTTATTGGATGCTTTTCTAAAGCATCAGAAGTGAGATGGTAAAGAGACAAAAGCAAAGGATGCTGTTTATTAAGGCGATATAGATTGAAAGTATGGCAGATGTGAATGACTAGAAGCTCTTGACTATCTTTTAAAGTACATATTTTTGAGATATATTCAGGAAAGTTTGCCTCAGAATCCTGGATATTTTGTGTGTTTTGTAAATGAGGCCATAATAAGTTAGAGTGTGTGTTTATGAATAACAGGGTAATTTCTAGATAATCTTTTAGTAGATGTGGATGTCTTTGAGCAATGGAGAAGACATTACACAGGTGAGAGTACAAATCTTCTTGTTTGCTATCTAGTATGCGGCAAGTATCATTATAAAGAGCTGTTAATTCAGAATGGTTTTTTAAAATACAATAACTATTACAAATGTAATTGAACAGAAGAGATACTTCTCTATTCATGTAAAGAAGCCAGCTCTTTATTACAGATATTTTTGATGTTCTCTAGGTGCAAATCTGTGCAAAACTGGATAAACACTTCTGTAGCATTATATACCCACTCTTTAACCCTTGAGGTTTTATCTACAAAGGATTCTGGGATAGCAAAGGGTTCTGGGATATAAAAATAGGGAGTAATTGTCATATATGAATTAGCCTTTTATAGAAGAGATAGGAAAGTTTATTTTAATAGTTAATTTTGATCAAATTAATTTTATATAAGAACTTTGTTTTTATTGTATTTTCAAAAACGCTCTTGTGCATACAATGCAAAAAAAGGAGCAAAACATGGGGGTATTCGATCAAGTACCATTATTACCACCCGACTCTATTTTTAAGTTAAATACTAGCTATCAAGCAGATATGCGTAAAAATAAAGTAGACTTAGGAGTGGGGGTTTACAAAAATGAAGAGCTGCTCACAACGATTTTATCCAGCGTTGAAAAAGCAGAAAAATATCTATTGAAAAATGAAAAAACAAAGACTTATCTTCCGATCGAAGGAGATCCTTTTTTTCTTAAAGCAGCTGGGCAGTTGGTATTTGGTGCTGATTTTTTTAGTGCTCATCAAGAAAGATTAGCTGCTGTGCAAACAGTTGGAGGAACAGGAGCTCTAAGATTAGCAGGGGCTTTTTTAAAACAAGAAATGCCTTCTAAGGTTTATGTTTCTGATCCTACTTGGCCCAATCATCAAGGGGTCTTCACGAATTGTGGTTTAAAGGTCTATTCATATCCTTATTATGATAAATCTAATCACTGCATAGAGTTTGAAAAACTCATCCAATTTCTCTCTCTCATTGAAGAAAAAAGCATCTTAGTGCTACACGCCTGCTGCCATAATCCAACAGGGATAGATTTAACTTCTTCCCAATCCAAGATCTTACTTAAGATGTGTCGAGATAAGAAACTCATTCCTTTATTTGACTGTGCTTACCTAGGATTAGGAGAATCCATAGAAAAAGATCGTGCGATGATCAGAGAGTTTGCAGAAGAAGGAATAGAAATGCTTGTTGCTTTTTCCTGTTCTAAAAACTTTGGCCTCTATGCAGAAAGAGTAGGAGCTTTATGGGTTCTTGTTGAAAACTGTTCTATAAAAAAAAGCGTTATGAGCCAGTTAAGAAAAATTGCGCGTACAAGCTATTCTAACCCCCCTAAGCATGGAGCGCAAATTGTTGCACACATCTTGAGTAGTGGTTTAAAAAAAGAGTGGGAGTTAGAGCTTTTTTCTATGCGCAAAAGAATGCATCAAATGCGCCATTCTCTATGTGCGTATTTTAAAAAACATACCTATTTGAAAGAAGGATTAGGGATGTTTGGATTAAGCGGGCTGAATCCCTCCCAAGTTAAACAATTACAAGAAGAATATGCGATCTATATGACAGAAAATGGTAGAATGAATTTCTGTGGTTTAAATGCAGGCAATATAGAATATGTAGCACAATCTTTATTAGATGTTATATGCGAAAAATAGATTATCGTTCTTATATATTTATTACTGGAATTTTTTTTGTACTGTTTTCTTTTTCTCCAGATAAATCTCTTGCGTTGCGTCAGATGACAATCAGCGCTTTTTCCTGTTTTTGGGATCGCATCTATTTATTAACCCATCCTCTTAATCTATCTGCGCCAGCTGCTGCAAAACAAGAAATAGAAACGCTGAGGCAAGATAACTACTTACTTCATTTGCAAGTTGATCATATTCAAGAATGGCTTTTATCAGAGGACCGCATACATGAACAAATGGATTTACTCAAGTCCATGAACAATGTAAGTTCTCAAGAAAGTGAAAAGCTGTTCTTACAGCGTCGCTGCCAAGAAATCATGAAAGTTCTGCAGCTAAAATCTAGAGCAATTCCTGCTAAGGTCGTTTTTCGTGAGCCTGGAAGTTGGAGCAACTATGTTTGGATAAATGTAGGAGAAGCTGATAATGAGCATTTGCAAGAAGTATTGATTGCTAAAAATAGTCCTGTTCTCATCGGTAATTCTGTTGTAGGAGTGATTGACCTCATCCATAAAACACAAAGCCGTGTACGTTTAATTACCGATAATCGTCTCACCATTGCAGTAAGAGCTGCTAGAGGAAAACAGCAAGATCATTTTTTGCTAGAACAACTCAATGCCTTAATTTTTTCCTTGAAAAAAAGTGCAAACAGCACTTGTTCTCAAGAGATGCAAGAAGCCATTTCAGCTCTTACTCGCCTCAAAGCTCAATTCATTCCGGTGGATCAAAATATGTATTTAGCCAAAGGTGAATTACAAGGAACAGGGCGCCCTTTGTGGCGTTCCTGTGGATCTTTTCTAAAAGGGACAGGATTTAATTATGATTTTTCAGATGAAGAAGGACCTGCTCGAGATTTGCGCTCTGGTTTTACTTATGAAAAGAATTCTAGACTGCCATCTGTTGCTTTGTTAAGTGTTGGAGATCTTTTAATCACAACGGGATTAGACGGTATTTTTCCTGCAGGACTACATGTTGGGGTTGTTTCCAAGGTGGATATTCTACAGGAAGGTCAGTGTTTTTATCATTTAGAAGCTATGGCAACGGCAGGAAGTTTTGATGAGCTCAATTTTGTATGTGTTCTTCCTGCCTTGAAATAGATATAATTCTTCTTTAATTTTCAAGAAAAAAATATTGCAAAAAAAATACAAATTATTGAAACTCCCAGGCAATGAGAGTCAAGGTATTATGCCTTGCATTGCTTGGAGAAAAAAACTTAAAAATGGGGAACTTGATATTATGAAAAGTAGCATTTGGTTTTTACTAGCTGCTGTGATTTCTTTACATGGTGTAGCATTTGCGGAAGATGATAGCAATGAGCCATCCAGTGCAGAAATTGTTTTACAAGAACAAGATAAACAAGAACAAACTCCTGTCTCAGAATGTAGATAGCTAAAATTAAAGACCACCAGTTACATTTGGTGGTCTTTAATCCCATCTAATGCATAAAAAATGGTTTTTTTGAGCTCTTTAAGACATGAGCAAGAGGCAAAAGCATATTGATATACCTTTTCTCTAATAGGTGTAAGCTCTTGTTGCGTCTGATCTATTAGAGAGTAAATGTGGGAGTAGTTCTGAGGAGAAATAGCTAAGCCACAGCGAAAGAGGTAGGTGCTTAGAGGTTCTTTTAGATCATTCTGATTTAAAAAAAACATAGGTCGGTTTACATGTAAAAAATCATAACCAATAGAAGAGCGATCGCCAATGTATAGATCGCAATGATTCAATAAAGGATAAATAGGTATTGGATCTGAAATAAAATACACATCGGGAAGGGTCTTGCATTTTTCCTCTAGTTCTTCTACAAGAAAGAGATTTTGTAATCTCAAATTAGGATGGGGCTTAATGAGCAGTGTGTATTTGGCCGGTTTTTGCTCAATCAAAAAGTCAATCGCTGAGAAAAACGAACTGGATTTCTCATAATCTTGCCAAGTAGGCGCATATAAGATCGTTTTTTTCTGTTCTGGGGGAATTTTTTTTGCCAAATAGGCATCATACCAGGCTTTATGCTGCATATAGAATTGATAACGGAAATTACCTGTAGTCACATAAGATTTTATCAGCTTGTGACGGTTAAAAAAATCAATCATTTGCTGCCCGTATACTAAAAGGATTGTTTCTTGGCACAGCGCTTCTGCATAAGACTTCATATTGCCTTTATCAGAGTTTCCATGAGGACACCAAATGGTATGGATCTTTTTTTTAGAAAGCAGTTCTGCAAGAAAGAAAAGCTCGTTGAGCACAATACGCGAAAAGCAAGAAAACACAAATCGATAATTTTTTATCAGAAAAAAAGGAAGCTCTAAACAATCAAGATAGAGAACATCCACAAAAGGGTAGACTTCTTGTACTTGCTTTAAGAGTAGCTCCTCTGTAACAATTAAAGGGATCCCTAAAATGGCACATAAAGGAGCCAAATGATCCAGATGATGAGTCTCTGGCCCATAAATGAGACCGGCAGAAGAAGGGGGCATGTGTTTTAGCTTTGGGTGTTTTTTTCTTGAGTTGCAATAGCTGTTTTCTTTTTAGGGGTTTTAGGCTTTAAACGACGCTCTTGTTTAAGGCTGCTTTGATTGTCCATGTTCTGTTGATTCATTTTTTTTGTCAATGCACCTAGCTGATCATTTAAGCTTAAAACTTCTGTTGTCTGTTCGTCGTCAAGGGGCATAATCTGTTCTAGTTTTAAGTCTTTATTGCTGGGGTCTATGAGAGTTTCTAGTTTTTGGGTGGCGACTAGTCTAAGCTCACGTGCTTGATTTAAGCGCTCTAACAGGGATTGGCGCTGTTGCATAATTTGTATAGAATGCTCTTTATCTAGTACTTCTTGATGGAGATTTGCTAGTAGTTCTCGCATTAAGTACACCTCTTTTTGCAGGTTGATCTTAATCTCTTCGTGTAGCTGGTTCCAATTTTTTTGCGATGCCATATGTTATAAGCTCCTTTATTCTACTAGATAATGGAAAGGCTAAAAATATACTAGATCAACTAATTGCTTAATTTACGCCAGTTTAACGTAAGATCTATCATAACATATTGAAAAAGAGCCTTTTATCGTTTATGATATTTTGATTCATACACTCAAAAACAAAAAAGGCTCAAAATGGACGAACTAGCAATTACTGAAT
>JBAUFS010000110.1:0-20881 GCA_049679255.1 Candidatus Rhabdochlamydia sp. | reverse complement strand
GTAAGTTACCGAAGGATTCAGGTAAGGTTTCAAGTTGGTTGTTCTGAAGTTTCAGCGTTTGCAATGCTTGTAAGTTACCGAAGGATTCAGGTAAGGTTTCAAGTTGGTTGTTCTGAAGTTTCAGTATTTTTAACTTATTAAAGCAAGGGTCATTAAAAATGTTGGGCAATGAAGTTAATAATAAAGAGGTTAAATCGAGAATGGAACTCTGGCTTAGAAATAAATAGAAAATCTTTTTACAGATGGATGTTTCTAAAAATTCTTGAATCTTTTTTTGAGCTGCAATGCGATCCTCTCCTGCTGGAGCTGCTTTTACCCATTCCTCTAAGGTTTCCAATGAGCTTTTTGTGTTTGGATTGATTTTATCCACTTTCTTGGTAGTTTCTGTTGTGTTTTTGTTCCATACCTCTACTATTTTTTTTGTGAAAAAATCGAAGGGTGTACGACTTATTCTAAAAAAAGGCAGAGATAAAGCAGTTAACAAAACCCAACCCATTGATTGAGCTACTTTTAAAGGAGTTATTAAAGATTTTTTTGTAAATGTACTAACTGAGCTTATTAACATAATTGAGCTTATTAACATAATTAAACCATATTTTTTTTAATAATAACATTATATACTTTTATAGTATTAAAGTCAATTACTTGAAGTATTTAATTTTTTTACTTGGCCCATTCATATAGGGAATCCCTTGCATCTATAGTTTTTAAATCACAAATCTTGTAATTTTAGTTGAAAATAGCATAAACTTTAAGCCTTTGATCTTTAGAGGGTTTTATGAAAAGTACTCTTGTCTTAGGGTTGGGAAAAAGCGGAAGAGCTGCTGCTAAACTACTCCTATTGCATAAAAAAAACGTATGTGCTTTTGATGATTATTTGGAGGATTTTGAAGAAGCTCTTCGTTTAGAAGAGCTTGGCTTAAAGCGTATTTCCGATTTTGAAGCTATTTGTTGGGAAGAGATAGATCAATGTGTCATTTCACCGGGAGTTGACCCTAAACATATCATCTGTACAACTGCTAAAGATAGGGGTATTTCTGTTACTACAGAGATGGAGTTAGCTTTACCTTTTATTTCAGAGCCTTTAATAGCAGTGACGGGAACCAATGGAAAAACCACTGTGACTCTACTGGTAGAACATATTCTAAAGGCAAGTGGGATTTGTGCAAAAGCAGTGGGAAATGTGGGCGTGCCTCTTTGTTCTTACGTACTTGCTTCTAAAAAAGCAGAGGTTCTTGTGATTGAACTAAGTTCTTTTCAATTAGAAACTCTGAACTCTCCTGTATTTGATCAAGCGGCTATTCTTAATATTACACCAGATCATTTAGATCGCTATCCTGATATGCAAGCTTATGCTAGAGCAAAACTGCGTTTGCAAAATTGTATAAAAGAGAAGGGCTCTTTATTTATACAAGAGAAAGTGGTAGAGCAGTTTGGTTTTCTTTTGGGAAAAAAAGAATACCAAACATTAGGTTTTTATCAAAAAGATCTTGAATATTTTTCATCATCACTATATAGAGAATGTGCAGAGCATGAAAGGGAAAATACATTAGCAGCTTGGGCTCTTTGTAAACCTTTTGGTATTTCCCCTACACAATTTACGAAAGCTTTAACCACATTTTGTAGACCTCCACACCGATTAGAATGTATAGCTTCTATTGATGGAGTTGATTACTATGATGATAGTAAAGGCACAAATATAGATGCGGTTATTTGTGCTGTACGCGCAATGAAAGGAAAAGTGATCTTGATTGCTGGGGGAGTTGATAAGGGAAGCTCATATACAGCCTGGAAGAGACCTTTTTCAGGAAAAGTAAGACAAATACTAGCAATTGGCTTAGCAGCAAAAAAAATAGAACAAGAACTGCATCCTTTTATTCCCGTTGTGTGCGTTGACTCTATGCAATCAGCGGTAGTTATGGCAAAAAAGCTTGCCAAGGAAAAAGAGAGCGTTTTACTTTCGCCAGGATGTGCAAGTTTTGATATGTTTTGTGACTATGCTCATAGAGGAAAAGAATTTCAGTATCAAGTGCGCTTATTAAGGGATGGAAAGAGTTATGAGTCGTAAAGATACCATTATTATTGCTGTATTGGTTAATGCAGGTTTACTAATTATTTTATTTGCCAGCGCTTTAAAGCCGCCTATGCATGATACGCGCTATCAGCCAATAGAGCCATTGAAGACCATTGTAGATGTTTCTCCTAAAAAAGAAGTAGTCTCTCAAAAAGGAGATGCTGTAGATCATGCTTTAGAGCAATTTGTTAAGCAACGTTCTTATATAGAACAACCCATAGTCATACAAAATCCTATTATTGCAGAGGAGCCTAGACTTCAAGCTCCTATTTTGGAAAATAACACTGAAAAATTGAGCGGATATGCAGAGGTTACGATAAAAAAAGGGGATATGTTGGAAAAGATTGCCCGTCAATATCACACCACGGTTCATGAAATTATGCAACTAAATGGATTGCAAACATCTCATTTGCGTATTGGTCAGGTGCTGAAAATTCCTTCTAATAATCATGTTCTTAACCCAAGCCCTGTTTTAGAAACGGCGTACTATATTGTAAAAGAAGGAGATAATCCTTCGACCATTGCAAAGAAAAATAACATTAAGCTAGAAAATCTTTTGAATCTAAATGAAATGAGTGAAGAAAAAGCTCGAAAATTACGACCTGGGGATAAATTGCGTATTCGCTAAAAAGCTTTTTTGTTTTCAAGGATCGATTTCATGAATCGCTACGTCTTTATCATGCTCAGCTCTATTTCCGTGCTTTTTGTATTAGGCCTTGTCATGGTCTTTAATACATCTTCTGCACAAATTCTAGATCGTTTTTCAGACCGTAGTCTTTATTATGCATTGGTTAAACAGCTTTTATATGCAGCTGTAAGTGCAATAGGCGTGATTGCTATTTGGTCTGTGGGATATCGATCTCTTTTGTCATTGAGTCCATTTCTCCTTTTTTTAGGGGTTTTAGGGTTAGTTCTGGTTTTGGTGTTTGGACCTAAACTCAATGGAGCTCGTCGTTGGATTAGTCTGTTTGGAAATTCTTTACAGCCTTCAGAATTTGTCAAGTATATAATCCCTTTGTATTATATCTATGCGGTTACTAAACAAAAAAACTCTTTGGATTGGATGCAGTTTTTACGCTTGCTAGGTATGATTTGTGTCCCTTTAGGTCTAATCCTGATTGAGCCCGATAATGGGACAGTGGCCATTATTCTTTCTGCTTTAATTGTTTTATTCATCTTAAGTCAGATCAAGTGGGTGTACTGGGCTTTGCCTTTAGCCATTATTTGTTGTATAGGCGCTGTAGTTGCTTCACAAATGCCCCATGTGTCAGATCGATTAAAGATTTATTTACACCCAGAATATGATCTGAAAGGCAAGGGACATCAGCCTTATCAAGCAAGGATTGCAGCAGGTTCTGGTAGGTTATTTGGCAGAGGAATAGGGGAGAGTTTACAAAAGTTAGAGTATCTTCCAGAGGCTAGATGTGATTATATTGCAGCCATTTTTGCAGAAGAATGTGGTTTTATCGGGATGAGTATTCTTATTTTTCTGTATACTATGGTAGCATTTTGTGGTTTTGCAATTGCGTTGCAAGTAAAAGAAATAGGTGGATTTTATCTTGTGGCAAGTTTTACCTTTCTGATTTGTTTTCAAGCTTTTTTAAACTTAGGCATAGTTTCAGGATTATTACCTAGCAAGGGCACAAATCTTCCTTTTTTTAGCCAAGGAGGATCTTCTTTAATTGCAAATATGCTCGCGCTAACCGTTATTGTTAAAGTGGCAGAAGAAGCTAAACAACAACTAAAAAACGATGATTAAAAAAAAAGTACTAATCGCTGCAGGAGGAACAGGTGGACACCTCTTGCCTGCACAAGAGATTGCTAAAAAGCTGCAAGAAAAAGATATAGAAGTTCTATTTGTTGGATCTGGGCTAAAAGAAAATGTGTATTTTGACAGAGAGAGTTTTAAGTTTCATGAAATTTTGGCCAAAACGCCTTTCCAGAAAGGATTAGCCAGGCGTTTAGGGGCGCTATATGCTTTGCTAAAGGCAGTTGTCAGAAGCTGTTTTTTTCTTAAAAGCTTTAAACCAGATCTTATCGTCGGTTTTGGCAGTTTTCATGCCTTTCCTATTTTATGCGCAGCAAAACTGCAAAAAAAACCTTTCATGCTATTTGAATCGAATACAGTAGCTGGAAAGGTAACCAGGTTTTTTTCCTCTTTTGCTATTCATACTGCAATTCATCTACCTCTTGCAAAGAAAATCAAGGGTAATCTGATAGAAGTGAGTTGGCCTTTAAGAGCAAAAGAGCTTAACTTATCGCGAGCAAAGGCAAGAGAGCAACTTCAATTAGCCCCTAATCGTTTTACTCTATTGATTTTTGGAGGCTCTCAAGGAGCATCTGCTATTAATTATTTAGTATTAAGTATTTGCGAACAATTGCTTGCTAAAGAGATTCCTTTTCAGATCATACATTTAGCTGGTAGATCAACATCTGTTGAAGTAGAGCAGTTCTGCAGCAGACATAATATCCCTGCATTTATTAAAACCTTTGAGCAGGATATGAGCCGAGTCTTTTATGCTGCGGATTTAGCCCTTTGTAGATCAGGCGCTGCTACAATAGCTGAAATCATTCACTATCGAATGCCTGCAATACTTATTCCTTATCCTTATGCGACAGAGCAACACCAAAAAGAAAATGCTCTGTTTCTGCAGCGTTTATCTGCAGCTTATGTAATTGAAGAAGGAATCAATATGCAAAGATTAATCATAGAGTTTTTAAGTGCATTTACTAAAAACCCAGAAGTAGGAGAGCAAATGCGTGTTTCTCTGCAAAATCTTAAAAGTGAAAAAAAGGAAATGAGCGATCTTATTATAGAGACTCTACATGTATAACAAACACTATTATTTCATTGGTGTTGGTGGTATTGGAATGAGTGGTTTGGCATTAATTGCTCTAGAAAAAGGCGCAAGGGTTAGCGGAAGCGATATCATGCATTCTTGTACTACAAATGGATTACAAGAAAAAGGGGCTAAGATCTTTATTGGGCATAAAAAAGAACAGATTCCTTTAGATGCCATTGTTATTTACAGCAGCGCTATTTCCCCTAATAATCCAGAGCTTATGTTTGCAAAGTCGCATAAGCTTAGTATTTTGCATAGATCTGATTTACTCGCCTTATTTATGCAACCTCAAAAAGCTCTATTAGTATCAGGAACCCATGGGAAGACAACAAGCTCTTCTCTTCTGGCTCATGTTTTGCTTGAAAAAGAGATGCAGCCAAGTTTTGCAATAGGGGGATTTATTTGTGGTTCAAATCATAATGCAGGCTATGGGGAAGGGAGTTATTTTGTTGCGGAAGCAGATGAGAGCGATGGATCTTTTTTAAAATACACTCCTTTTGGAGCAATTATCACAAATATCGATGATGACCATCTTGATTACTGGCGGACAATGAATGGGCTGCTTGGAGGGTTCAAACGGTTTATTGATTCTATCACCTCTTTAGAACATTTTTTTTGGTATGGGGACAATCTATGGTTATCAAAGATGGTAGCTAAAGGGTATAGCTATGGGTTTGATAAAAAAAATGCGCTATTTATAGAAAGCCATCGTCAGGATAAATGGAAAAATATATTTACTATTTGTTTTGAAAATAAACGTTATACAGAGATAGAAATACCCATAATAGGCAGGCATAATATACTCAATGCATCTGCAGTGTTTGGTCTTTGTCTTAAATTAGGGATAGTGGAAGAAAAAATCCGTAGTGCCTTTCTAAGCTTTAAAGGGATAAAGCGGCGTTTAGAGTATAAAGGAGCCGTAAAAGGGATCATTTTTTATGATGATTATGCTCATCACCCTACGGAAATCCTTACCACTTTAAGAGCTATAAAAAATGCAGTGGGGTCTAAAAGGGTTGTCTTGGCTTTTCAACCACATCGTTATTCGCGTACCTTGACGTGCTTGAAGGAATTTGGGACTGCTTTTGATGCTGCTGATATAGTGGTTATTACAGATATTTACGCAGCTGGAGAAGCCCCTATTAAAGAGATTGATGAGGAGCGTTTGTTACGTGAAATCAACAGAGAAGCTAGGCGTCCTGCTTATCATTTTTCCCGCAATCAATTACTTTGTCAGCTTGTAAAAATTCTCCAAGCAGGGGACTGTCTAATAACTATGGGGGCTGGAGACATCAACAACATATCTTATGACATTATGGAAAATCTTTAGATGATGTCTCGATTAAAACTCTCTACACGGCTGCCTCTTTCTTATGCGATTGGTTGGATTATTGTTTCTACGCTTTTATGCACAGGGGGGTCTTTCGCTTATCTAAAACAGCATTTAAAGAAAAAATATCAGAGAGCCTTTAGCTACGATAATCAAATCCACTCCATTATCCAAACAGGCCCACAAAAAGAAGCTTTAAAAACAGAATACCTAGCAGAAATTTTGCAGATTTCTCGAGATGTTCCAACCAGTGTGGTCTTTTTCAATGAAGAGGTAGCTAAACAGAGATTGCTCTCTTCTCCTTTAATTGCTCAGGCAGATGTAAAGATATTAAAACCTGCTGCTCTTTACATCGATTATACGATTCGTCAACCAGTTGCATGGGTTGAGGACTACGAAAATGTGGTAATGGATAAAGCAGGTTATCCTTTTCCTTTTTATCCTTTTCTTTCTCCTAAAAATCTGCCGTATATCTACTTTGGACTGTCTTCTTTTGGCAAAAGATCTACGGATCCTGATAAGCCTGTTGTAAGATGGAAAGAAGCCATGGCAGGTGCTTATGTAAATCTGGCTTTTTCTTTGCTTCAACTGATTCATGAAATAGGATTATCCCATGTGGTGCGTATTGATCTTTCTCATGCATTTGCCTCTAGTTGTGGTAAAAGAGAGATTGTTCTAACAGTAGATAATGTCATTGTACAATGGCAAAATGGAGTAGAACAACAAATTGTTTTTCCTCACCTTCTTCGTTTAGGTGCAAAGAATTATAGAGATCAGCTTATTAATTATTTGAATTTAAAAGAGGAATTGATCGAGCAAGAAAAGAAGAGTGCGATCTTACCGATAAATCAGCCTTTTTTACGGTTAAGGGAGAAGGTGATCGACCTACGTTTATCAAAATTAGCTTTTGTACAAAGTGCGTCTTAAATCTCAGAACGATTACAGCTAGCGCTGTTTTGGTTCGTCTTCTGATTCAAGACGCAAGAAGGTTTAATTTGAGCTATACTCTTTAATGAGTTCTCTTGGCAAGACTTCAAATTTTTTTTTATATCTCTAAAAGATATTTCCCTTTTATTTTTTAGTGATATCTTATTGAAGCTCAATTAATATGTTAGTTAAGAATGTGTTTAACCAGATTTTTTCAAATAGTACCATTAGGATAATTTAAAATTATGAAAGAATTTATTGCTTATATTATTAAAAACATAGTTGACTCTCCTGAAGAAGTAAATGTTCAAGTAATTGATAATCAGAAAGAAACAACTGTTGAAGTTAGAGTTTCTGCTCATGATGTAGCTAAAGTAGTAGGTAGACAAGGACGTACGATTCGTTCCTTAAGAATCATTGTTGGCGCTATTGGTGCGCGTTTTAATTGTCGCGTGCGAGTAGAGGTGCTTTGATTTGACCTTAGAATTCAAGAGGGTTCTTTTGCATGCTTCCAAAAAAAAAGAGGTATGTTAACTTAAAAGAGTCACAATATGAGTTACAAAGAGAGTAGATGTGGGTACTGCAGGTATTTGTGAAGATAAAGAACTCCAGCTTTTATTAACACAGTTTCCCTTAGAGCAAACCCATAAATTGATTCCGAGGTCTCAAAAGAAAAAAGTAATCATCATTGCAGGACCTACAGGGGTGGGTAAAACCGCGTTATCTTTATTAATTGCTAAGGCAATTGGTGGCGAGATTATTTCAGCTGATTCTATGCAAGTTTATCGAGGGATGGATATTGGTACCGCTAAGGCTAGTTTAGAAGAGAGGAGCGAAGTTGTTCATCATTTGATTGATAGCCGATGTTTAGACGAAACATTTAATGTGGTAGAATTTTATAAGGAAGCAAATTTAGCAATTAAAGAGATCTTAGATCGAGGAGCTGTTCCTATTGTAGTTGGTGGAACCGGTTTCTATATCCATTCTTTAATCTATGGCCCCCCTAGCGGACCTGCGTCTAAACCGGACTTGCGAGCAAAAATAGAAATAGAGATGGATATGCTAGGTACAGAAGTGCTTTACGAACGTTTAAAAATATTGGATCCAGATTACGCGATGACAGTTACATCGAAAGATAGACAAAAAATTGTGCGTGCTTTAGAGATTATTTCTGTGACTAGAAATAAGGTATCAGCCCTGCTGCCGGTTATTTCAGAATTATCAGAGACATATGATTTTCGCTGTTGGTTTTTATACATGCCAAAAGAGATTTTATATCCTAGAATTGAAAAAAGATGCGATAAAATGCTAGAAAAGGGATTTATTGAAGAGGTAAAGCAGCTAGAATTGCAAGGATTAAGCAAAAATCAAACCGCTTCCCAAGCAATTGGTTATCGTCAATGTTTAAGCTATTTACAATCACCTAAAACACAAGAAGATTGGCAACAATTTATTACACTTTTTAAACAAGCTTCAAGAAGATATGCTAAAAGACAATTTACTTGGTTTCGTAAGGAGCCCTTATTTCGCTGGTTGAACCTTAACAAAGTTTCCGTAGAAATAGCGGCTGAAATAATCATTAGAGATTATGAACAAAGCTTTTAAATTTTTACTTTTTTATATACAAAAAAAAATACTACATAAGCTATTTTGTTATTTTTTGCAAAATAAATTTGTTAATGATAGGTTCATCCTTCACCAAAAAACTAAGATGATTTAGTATTTTTCTGTTTATAACTTTAAAACCAATTTTTTCTGAAACAGAACACAACCATCAGTACAATGAATTCAGATCACGATATGAAAGGCGAATCCGGAAAGAACTTCAGCAATGACGGTATTGTTGAACTTACTGCGAAGCAGAAACAAAGCGAAAAAGATAATTCTCAAGAAGACGTGTCTGATGCTTACCCAAGCGATATGAAGGAAAAAAATAGTACCCATTCATTAATGGAGTTTCTTGAAGAGTTTCACAGTGTTGCAAATAGTGAAAAAAAGATCCGATTAAGTTTGGAATTTATGCGTCAAGCCCTATCTCAAGGAAATGCTCCTCGTTTTAAGGATTTCTGGGAAGTTAGAAAACTTTGTCTTTCTTTATTTAAAGAAGATATGCCTATCTTAATTCGAGCTGATTTATGGAATTCTTATATTGAACTTGCCTCAGAGGCAAAGCAATTAAAGGAAATTGTAGATCAGCAGTCAGCGTTTGCGGTTGAACAAATTGAATTAGCCATTCAAGCACTAGAAAAAGACGTAGTAGACATGAGTGTAGTGCTTGAGTTAATTGCAGATGTTGTACTTCCTGAAGAGTGTTTTTCTCTTCAAAAAAACAGAGAATCTTATGCGATTATTCAACGCGAATTGCAATTATTAAATGCATTAGCTGTAAAAATTAACTCTTTGCGTAAAGAGCTTCTTAAGACAGAAATGCGCATTCGAATAAAAAATAAATTGCTAGAGAGGCTTTCTTTATGTGGAAATCAAGTTTTTCCTAGGCGTAAAGAACTAATCAAGCAAATTTCTGAGCAATTTAGTCAAGATGTAGAGTATTTTGTGTATTCTCAATTTCGCGAAGGAGAAATGAAGCAACTCCCAGGGTATGTTTTAAGAGAAGAAATTAAATATTTACAGAAAATTGCTAAAGTTTTGACGCTAAACACCCATGTTTTTACCGAAACGCGTGTTAAATTAAGCTCTTGTTGGGATGAAATCAAAAATTATGAGAAAGAAAGAAAAAAAGAAACCCAAGAGAAAAAGCTACTTTTTAAACAAGGATTTGACCAAGTAGCAGAAAAGATCCAAATATTTGCAGCTTCTATTCATGAAGAGAGTTCACTTCAAGAGTGTGATCAACAAACGGCAGAAATTTTAGCCTTTATGAGGACGGTATTATTGGGGCGAGAAGAGGTGCAGATACTCAAAGAGCAGTTATACAATGTAAAAAAACCTATTTTAGAAAAAGCTCGTGAAGCAGAAAAAATGCACATGCAAAAACTGCAAGAAAAAGAGAAAGAAAAAAAAGATCGTTTAGAAAAGCTCAGCTGTGACTTGAAGAGTTTAATACAGCAAGCCAGTGAACTAAGTCTTGAACAATTAACTTTGCAGAATAAGGCTTTAGAAGAAACTTTCGAACAGTTTCACTGGAAACAGTCTGAAAGGCAAATGTTAGAAAGGCTTTTTAAGCGGGTTAAAGACCTAGTTAATGATAATAAAGAAAAAACTTTGATGTTGTTATCAGAAGATGATCAAAAAGCGCTTGAACAGTTACATATTGTCCTTTTTGAAAAGAAAAATAGGCGTAAGGAATTAAAAGAACAACTAGAGCAGTATCGTAAACTATTAGGGGGTTCTGATCTTGACTTTGAAAAAACAATCATGTACAGAGATCTAATGGAAACCGATAAAAGTGTTCTGGAAAAAATCAATAGTTCCATTATTGATATAAAGAAAAAAATAAAACGGATAGCGGAGATGGAGATTTGATAGAAGTCGATGCTTAATCTAAATAAGAACTGGATGCATTTAAGCGTATTTGATTTAGATTACACTTTAACAACCTGTAATTGTAGTTTAGCTTTTTGTCGCTATTTAATTAGACAAAACATGTTAAACTATGGTCATTTATTTTATGCTGTTTATTCTTATTTTCGTTACTATATACTGGAAAAAAATTTGCTTGAGTTACATCGAGCAATTTTTTTTCAGACATTATCCGGACGCCAGTTATCCCTGTTAGAGCAAGCAGCTGATCTATTTGTTGAAGAATATTTTAGTCAGCTGCTTTATTTGCCCTCAGTTGCTCATTTGAAACTTGCTCAACATTTAGGACATTATACTCTTCTCTTATCAAACTCTCCTGATTTTTTAGTGAAAAAGTTCGCTTTAAAGTTAGGGTTCCATGCCTGGAAAGCAACCGACTATGCAATTGATGCTGAAGGAAAGCTATCTGCTGTTGGATTTGTCCTAGCAGGCAAGCAAAAAGCCTTTTACATGTTAGAAATGGCACAAAAGCTCTGTGTTGATCATAAGAATATCACAGCTTATTCAGATAGCCATTTAGATTTACCCTTTTTAGAAGCTGCAGGAACAGCAATTGGAGTCAATCCCGACCGGGTGCTTAAGAAGATCGCTGATAAAAATGGATGGGCTATTCTTTGAAAAAGCAAAAAATTGGTTTATTTGGTGGTAGTTTTGACCCTTTTCATTTCGGCCATTTAAATTTGATAGTTAATTTGCTAGAACATGCTCATCTAGATCAAGTTTTTATTTGTCCTGCCAAAAGCACTGCTTTTAAAGTCCCTTATACTTCCATAGAACATCGTGTTCACATGCTGCAATTGGTCATTGAGGAGATTCCCTCATTCACTTTGCTAGACTGGGAAATTCAAATGCAGAAGCCTTATACAATAGATACAGTCAAGAGATTAAAAAAAAATGAAGAAATAGATCTCTTCCTTTTATTAGGGGAAGATCTTTTACCTAACTTACATCTTTGGCATCAAGTAGAAGAGCTTTTAAACCTTGCAACTCCCCTGGTAGCCTCGCGATTTACCGCCTCTCAACTAATCGATCTTAAACTGTCTTCTCAAGCAAAGATCAAGATTGAAAAGGGGCTAGTAAAAATTCCTTTAATGGAAATTAGCGGTAAAATGATACGCCAGCGCTTGCAGCAAAGAAAATTTTGTAAACATCTTGTACCTTCAAAGATACTAGACTATATTCAATTAAATCACCTATACTCTTCAAACCTATGAGTACTCAAGAAATTCCCCCCTATCTTCATCAAATTGCTCAGATTATTTTTGATAAAAAGGGCAGCAATATTTTAGCGCTTGACATAAGAGGCATTAGCTCGCTTGCTGACTTTGTCATTATTGCAGAAGGCAATGTAGATAAACATGTAAGTGCTATTGCAAGCACTATCGTTGATGAACTAAAGAAAACAGGTCTTAAGCCCTCTTATATAGAAGGTCTGCAGAATGGCGATTGGGCCGTTATCGATTACTTAGATACCATGGTTCATATTTTTGAACCTGGTTTAAGGGAGAGATACCGTTTAGAAGATTTATGGAACAAGGGCTCTATTATAGATTTAAAAATCAATATTGAATCGGATAAGCAGGCTTAAAGCACCAAAATTTTTTTTTAGTGCATCTCTATTAACAGAAACTACATCTTGTTTCTCAAGTTGCAAAAATTAACCCGTTTTGTATATCCTAACTGCTTATTTTATAGGGAGCTTTTTATGGCGAAAAAACGGGTTGTTGTTACAGGAATGGGCCTTACGTCTTGTTTTGGCACCGATGTAGAGACGTTTTATCAACAGCTTCTAGCGGGAAAGAGCGGAGTTGTCCCTATTGAAGAATTTCCTTGTCAAGATTACCCTACTAGATTTGCTGCTAGCATTCGCAATTTTGAAGTGGGTGATTATTTAGACAAAAAGCAAGCAAGACGGGTTGATCCGTTTATTCGCTATGCAATTGTAGCGGGAAAAAAGGCCCTGCAACAAGCGCAACTTCTAACCCCTGAGCTATTATCGGGGTTAAATAAACAACGCTGTGGTGTGATTATAGGCTCTGGTATGGGCGGGATGCATATGTTTTATAACGGAACTCAAACTCTTATAAAAGAAGGGTTTAAACGTCTTACGCCCTTTTTCGTTCCTTTCATTATTACCAATATGGCTGGTGCTTTATTGGGAATTGAATTGGGTTTTATGGGGCCTAATTATTCCATTTCTACAGCTTGTGCTACCGCTAACTATTCTATTCATGCAGCAGCAGAGCATATTTTTCGTGGAGAAGCGGATCTTATGTTATGTGGAGGAACAGAAGCTCCTATTAACCAAATCGGAGTAGGTGGATTTGTTGCTTGCCATGCTTTATCAAAATATAATGAAGACCCCCAAAAAGCCTCTAGACCTTGGGATAAGAAAAGAGATGGATTTGTTATTGGAGAAGGAGCGGGTGTTTTAGTTTTAGAGAGTCTAGAACATGCTTTAGCAAGAAATGCGCCCATTTTATGTGAGTATCTAGGTGGCGCAATTAATTGTGATGCCTTTCATATGACATCTCCTCGGGAAGATGGGTGGGGGGTTCAGCTATGTATGGAACAGGCAATTAAAAATTCTAATATATCAAAAGAGCAGATTAACTATATCAATGCACATGCAACTTCTACGCAAGTAGGGGATCTATGCGAGATACGAGGAATTAAGCAAACTTTTGGACCACATGCTGCAAATATTAAAATAAACTCTACTAAATCGATGATTGGGCATTGCCTTGGTGCAGCAGGAGGGATTGAAGCAGTAGCTTTGATTGAGCAAATGCGTCAAGGAATATTACATCCTACAATTAATTTAGAAGAACCAGAAGAGGAAATACAGGATTTAGATATTGTTGTGAAATCCACGCCCCATAAAGTAACTGCAGCGCTTAGCAATTCTTTTGGTTTTGGTGGACATAATTCCAGTTTAGTCTTTGCTCCCTATTAAACGATGATAACTTCTTTTGGAATTATCCCTTTTCGCAAATTAAAAGGAAAATGGCAAGTATTGTTGATTCAGCACCTAAATGGACAACATTGGGGCTTCCCAAAAGGCAGAGTTGAAAAAACAGAAACAGCTCAAGAAGCTGCTATTCGTGAATTAAAAGAAGAGACGGGTTTACGTGTTGAGCGATTCCTTTCTCTAGAGCCTTTTACAGAAAGCTATTATGATCAAGAAAAGCCCAAGATCGTTAGTTATTTTCCAGCTTTTGTAACAGGGATCTTGAAATGTCAGCCAGATGAGATTCTGCAAGCAAAGTGGTTTGATTTAGATGAAGCGATGAAGCAAATCTCCTTTCCAGAATCGCAAAATGTTTTTAAACAAGCAAGGAAGCTTCTTGATGGATATATTACGTAAATTGGTTTCATGGATAAGAAAGCCCAGTCAAGAGAGCATCCAGGTATTTGTGCGCCATTGTCACTATTCAAGATTAAGCGCGCATAAAGAAAGATATCGTTCTTTTACTAAAGAGCTTTGCTTAGCTAATTTACTAGATACAATCGATGATCCTAAGATTGAAGTGACTTTTCTGCTCGATACTTTTCACGTTTCTGAAACACCATATTTTATTCATAAACAAAAAAGATTTCCTGTGATTGAAATGCAAGGGGGAAGCGAAACAGCTTCCTTCTTATGGATGCTCGATTATGTAGCTTCACAAAAATTTTCCGATCAGACGATTATCTATTTTTTAGAAGATGATTATATCCACCTGCCTCATTGGTGTAGGGTATTGCGAGAATCTTTTGCTCTACCAGGAATTGATTATGTCACCCTATATGATCATAAAGATAAGTATTTCTTGCCTGAATATCAGAACCTATCTGCAAAAATTTTTCATACCAACACCTGTCATTGGCGCACTACTCCCTCTACCACCAATACCTATGCAATGAGGTATAAAACCTTAATCAGAGACATAGAGGTTCATAGGAGTTTCTCTTTGAATCGAAGCATTAGCGATGATCATGGTAAATTTCTTAAACTAAATGAGAGAGGATCTGTTTTAATTTCAGCTATGCCTGGATGGGCAACTCATGCTGATCCTAAATACGCTTCTCCCTGCACTGATTGGGAACAGGTTTTGTCAGATACTAAATAAGTCAAATTAGGAGGCTTCTATGAATACAATGAGCATACAGCTTAAAACAAAAACTTATGCACAAGAAGCACTTATTATATTGGGAATGAGTTTCTTTATAGCATTAGCTGCGCCTATTTCTATCCCTCTTCCCTTTACTCCTGTGCCGATTGCATTGCAGAACACTCTGATTTTATCGCTTTCTGTGCTATTTGGAGCTAAAAGAACAGTGCTTGCTGTAATAGGATTTTTAATACAAGGAGCTTTAGGATTTCCTGTATTTGCAACTTGCATAGGAGGGTTCTCTCATTTACTAGGCTCTAATGCCGGGTATCTCTTAGGGTATATAATAGCTGCAGGAGTGATAGGTTTTTTAAGTCGCTCTGCTTCTAAACGTCAGCTTTTTTGGATCCTATCGATAGGAGATGGAATTATCTATTTATTCGGGGCCATTTGGCTTGCAGCTTTTATAGGTTGGACGCAAGCTGTAATCTTAGGAGTGCTTCCTTTCCTATGTGGAGATACTCTTAAGCGCTTGCTAGCTATTAAAAGTCTTCATTTTTTGCGTAAATAAGTGACTGGTTTTTTCAGAGATCCTATTAGCTTTAAGTTTGGAAAAACGCACTTTCCCTGCTGTAAAAGCATGGGGAATTTTTTTGGTAACTTTCCTAACTTTATCTCTTGTTTGCATAAGAGGAGAGTTTACTTCTCTATGGTAATCATTTGGTTTAGAAGGATTTCTAGGTCCTATTTTCATAGTAACTCCGGATTTTAAGTGTGTAATCTTTACTTAACTTAATTCAGGAGTTTTTTTAAATGATTTTTTTTAATGAGGTATAAAAGGTCTAAAAAGATTTTTAAGATCTCTGCAGACACGCTCTAATGAATTAAGTTTTTTTAGATGAATGCGCAGGAGTTTCGATAGCTTTGTCGAATATTTCTTTTAAAGATCTAAGTAAAGAAGGGATGGAAATTGTAAAAGTAGAATGATTTATTTGTTGTTGAGAAGGCAGTTTGTTAATTTTCATATAGCTATCTTTTAAGTATGTACAAATTTTAAATTAAGTTAATATTAAAAAATATCATAATTGTATTTTCTTTTTTTATTGTATATTTTGTCAATAAAGTTGATTGTTTTTCACTTCTTTTATTAATATTACTGATTTTAAAACAAAGCAAGTGTATTTTTTTTATTTATGCTCTTAGGCTAAAGGAGATTTTTATGAAGCAGAATAGGCCAACTACTTGGGTTTTAAATGGTTTTTGTTGGATCATTCGCAAATTACTCTCCTTGCGCTATCGCATTGAGGTCTGTGGCTGGGAAAGCATTAAAAAACATTCTTTTAAAAAACCAGGTGGGATTTTATTTTTACCTAATCACCCCGCTGAAATAGACCCTGTGATTGTAGAGAGCCTTCTATGGCCTTTATTCCAACCTAGGCCCCTTGTGGTTGAGCATTTTTATTATCTTAAAGGATTTCGTTGGTTTATGGATCTAGTTAAGGCGATCCCACTTCCGACAATGGATGCATTGGCTAGTAAGTGGCGTGGAAAGAAAGTAGACCTATGCATGCAAGAGATTGTTAAAGGCCTTAAAGAGAAAAATCATTTTATGATTTATCCTTCTGGTCGCTTGAAAATCTCCGGTTTTGAAATCATTGGTGGAGCTTCTTTTGTGCATCGCTTACTACAGCTTTGCCCTGATCTTAATATAGTGTTAGTGCGAACAACAGGGCTTTGGGGAAGTCAATTCTCTCGTGCAATAACCGGAATATCTCCTAATTTTGGTCAGATCTTAAGAAGATGCGCTAAACTTTTGTGTAAAAGTGGATTTTTCTTTATGCCTAAGCGCAAGGTAAAAGTAGAATTTTCCCTGCCGCCTTTAGATTTTCCTTGGGATGCAACACGTGTAGATTTTAATAAGTATTTAGAAGAGTGGTATAATCGCTATCCCGAACCAGGTGCAGAACCATTAGCGCTTATTTCTTATTCTCATTGGAGAAAAAAAATCCCAGAGATTATTCGACAACAGCCCTCTGTTGAGCTCATCGCAAATCAGATAGTGGCCTCTGATGTGCAAAAAACAATTTTTGCTCATTTGAGCAAACTATCAGGACGTCCCGAAGGGAAGATCACAAGGGAAATGAACTTATCACGGGATCTAGGTCTTGATTCATTGGATATCGCAGGCTTATGTGTGTTTTTGGAGGAACAATATGCGGTTGTCGGAGTAAATCCAGAAAAATTGCAGGTTGTTGAAGATCTTTTACAAAGTGCTTCTGGCCATGAAAAAGAAAAGGATAAAAGTAACATATTGCCGCCATTGCCAGTAGCTTGGATGGAAAAGAAAAAACGTCCAAGTATAAAGATTCCGGAAGGGGAAACGATGGGACAAGTTTTACTGCGCAGCTTGGATAGAATGTCTTCTTCTGTTGCTTGTGCTGATCATATAGCAGGAGTATTCTCCTATTTTAAGTTTAAACGCTCTGCCTTAGCGCTTGAGTCATACTTTCGTTCTCTTCCAGGAAAATACATTGGGGTTCTTTTGCCCTCTTCTTTCGCTGCATATCTTGTGATCTCTGCAATTTGGCTATCTAACAAGATTCCTGTTATGTTGAATTGGACAATGGGAACTCGTTCTTTAGATCATGCAGTGGACCTTGTTAAGCTGCAATTTGTGATTACCTCCCATCGTTTTTTAGATCGTTTAAATGAAGTGGATTTTGGTAAATTAGAAGAAGAAAATCGAATGCTCTTTTTGGAGGATATTAAACAAAAAATAGGAATTGTAACTAAATTAAAGGCTGCAATTGGTTCTTTGTTATCTAGTGAATTTTTAGTTGGCTACCTTGGCTTAGATAAAATAAAAAAAGATCAGGATGCAGTCATTCTATTTACTAGTGGAACAGAGGCTTTCCCAAAGGCTGTTGGTCTATCGCATGAAAACTTGCTCACTAATCAAAGAGATTGTATTGCTCTTGATATTATAGAATATGGATCCTGTCTTTATGCAGTATTGCCTCCTTTTCACTCTATGGGATTTTCTCTTACAGGAATGATGCCGCTTTTAGCTGGAATTAAAACCTGTTATGCTCCTGATCCAACAGATAATTACGGGATGGCACAAGATATAGCGTATTGGAAGCCAACGATATTTTGCTGCTCGCCAAGTTTTATTCAAGGGCTTTTTCGAGTGGCAAAGCCAAAAGAATTGGATTCCTTGCGTTTTATTTTGTCAGGAGCAGAAAGAGCCCCCGAGGAATTGTTTACTTATGTAAAGCGATTCTTACCAAAAGCTCAGGTTGTTGAAGGGTATGGAGCCACAGAATGTAGTCCTTTAGTCACAAGTAATCTCCCTAGCAAAGGTAGAAATGGAGTTGGGTTCCCTTTGAATCATACAGAGATCTGTATTTTGGATGTAAAAACAAAGGAACCTAAACCATTAGGACAAGAAGGGGAAATCTATGTCTCAGGTCTAAATGTGTTTAAAGGATATCTTGATTCTAGCTTTAATCCTTTTATTGTTTTTCAAGAAAAAAAATGGTATGGTTCAGGGGATTTAGGCTATATTACTCCTGAAGGAGCACTGATTTTATCTGGTAGATTAAAAAGAGTGATTAAAATTGGCGGTGAAATGATTGGTCTAGATGGTATAGAAGAGGAGCTGACAGAGGTAGCGCATCGTAAACAATGGTTAACAGGTGAAAAAGAGGGAGCGGGTCTAGCAATTAGTATGCGTGAGATAGAAGCAGAAAAACCCCAATTGATTCTGTTCACTACTTTTTCTGTTTCTAAAGAGGAAATTAACGCTGTTTTGAAAGAAGAAGGATTTGGAAAAATTGTAAAGGTCTCTGAAGTGCGCATGATTTCGCAAATACCTTTAACGGGCACTGGAAAAAAGAATTATCGCTTATTAGATGAATTGAGTAAAAGAAACAATGATGCATTTAAAGATCTATAATACAGAGAGTAGAAAGAAAGAAGAGGTTCTGCCTTTAGACGGTAAAACAATCCACATGTATACATGTGGTCCCACTATTTATCATTACGCGCATATTGGAAATTTTCGTACCTATGTTGCAGAAGATCTGCTGCGTAGAAGCTTGAAGCTTTTAGGGTATCAGATCATACAAGCCATGAATATCACTGATATTGACGATAAGACAATTAAAGCAGCAATTGCACAAAAAGTGTCTTTGCATGAATACACAAGACCTTACGAAGAGGCTTTTTTCGAGGATCTTTATTCTCTGAATATAGAGCCTGTCGAATATTACCCTCGAGCTACAGAGTATATAGAAGAAATGATTTTGATTATTCAGAAGTTACTCGAGTTAAAAATAGCTTATCAAGGGATAGACAAAAGCATTTATTTTTCCATTGCCAAGTTTCCTTCCTATGGACGTCTTTCACATCTTTGCCTGGATCAGTTAGAAGCTGGTGCTTCTAATCGAATGTCAGAAGATGAATATGAGAAAGAAAACATAGCTGATTTTGCCTTATGGAAAGCCTATGATCCAGAAAAAGAGCAGGGAATTTATTGGGATAGTCCGTTTGGTCCTGGGCGCCCAGGATGGCATATAGAATGCTCGGCCATGGCTATGAAATTATTGGGCTCTAGTATCGATATTCATGCTGGGGGAGTAGACAATATGTTTCCTCATCATGAAAATGAGATTGCCCAATCAGAGGCCTTTTCTTGTTCACAGTTTGTCAAATACTGGGTGCATATAGAGCATCTTTTAATCGACCATAAGAAGATGTCAAAAAGTTTAGGTAATTTCTATACCTTGCGAGATCTTATTGCAAAAGGATATGAGGGGCGTCATATTCGCTACCTTTTACTACAAACCCATTATCGCACTCAGCTTAATTTTACTTTTAGAGCCCTAGAAGCAGCACGTGCTTCTTTGCAGAGAATAGATGATTTCATTGTAAGACTGAAGACATTGACAATGGATTCAGAAATAGACTCTACTAAAGACATTTTGAAAACAGCAGAAGAGATGTTTTATCTGCATCTTGCAGATGATTTAAATATTTCTGCAGCGCTAGCTGCTCTATTTGAATTGATTCGTCAAGTCAACACTCTTTGTGATGAAAAGAGAGTTTCTTTAAATGAAGCAAAAAAAATATTCACCTTCCTTCAAAAGATAGACACTGTATTAGGATGTATATTTATAGAAGAAGAAGGCATACCAGAAGATCTGCAAGAAGCCCTACGTTTAAGACAACATGCACGCAGAGAGAAAAACTGGAAGTTAGCCGATAGCTATCGTGATAAAATCCAGACACGAGGGTATTGTATAGAAGATAGTCCTCAAGGTCCACGTTTAAAAAAAATGAGAACCATATGACGCAAAAAGCCATGACAAAAGATGAAATCTTTGTGCTTAAACTCTATGAATTAGCCATGCAATCAGGAACTCCTTATGGGCAAATTGATTGCTTAGAGATAGCCAAAGCCATTGGACAAAATACCAAAGGCGCACAAGTTATCGCACGAGACTTAGCCCAAGCTAATTTTATTAAAAAAGCAGAAGGAAATAGAGTTTATCTCACCGATCATGGCTTAAAACTTGTCAGTCAGATTGTTGAACAACAACAAAAAAGTTAAAGATAAAGCCAAGCTACTTAGCTTGGCTCATTTTATATTTAATCGGTTTTTTCATTTTCTTTCATTAAGTCAGCTCTATAAGACTCTATAAATGCTGGAAGCTCTGTAAGCTCTGCTTTTCTTAAGGTTACTTGGGTACTAATTGCACCTACTGAAAGAGGGGCATAAGGAAGAAATATCTTTCTTAAATAAGAAAGAGCTAGGCGTAATTTAGATTGTGTCTCACCAACAGTAATATGGAAATGATTGCGACCAACTGTTTGTCCTGCTTGTTGACCTGTTTTACTGAAAATAGAAATAGTTGCACTGCTATTTGTTTTTTCATATATTTCTTACGCCAGTTTAACGTAAGATCTATCATAACATATTGAAAAAGAGCCTTTTATCGTTTATGATATTTTGATTCATACACTCAAAAACAAAAAAGGCTCAAAATGGACGAACTAGCAATTACTGAAT
>JBAUFS010000109.1:0-10995 GCA_049679255.1 Candidatus Rhabdochlamydia sp. | reverse complement strand
AAAAGAAAAAGAATCATGGTGCTCTTTGATGTAAAGCTATTTTACAAAGTTTATCAGCAATCTGCTCTACTTGATTCTTTTAAGACTAAGACCTTCTTATTAAAAGAGCAACCGCATGTGGAGTATTGATATGGAAACCCCAAAACAAATACCAGAAACATTTTCTGTAGGGCAAGCATTTAATCTTAATATATTTTTTCTTGTTGATATTTGGTCTTTAGTGGAACCCAAAGTAATAGAAGAAGAGCAGAAGTCGGGACTTTATTCTTTTTTCTTTATAGAAATCTGTTCCACTTATGATTGCTATGCTGAATGGAATGAAGCAATACGTCTTGTGTTGCATGTTCCAAAAGAAGAACAAAGAACTCTGCAACTTACCTTACCTGAAATTTTCTCTTCTACCATAGAATTTTGCAAAATTTTTAACGAGCGTTGTAATTTCAAGATTGCGTATGCAGTCAACCTGCTAGAGTCTATGAGGAAAGATCCCGAAAGCTATAAAAAAGAGTGGGCGATCTGGCAGGAAATGGTTACAAAAGTCGCAGACGACTTTATGAATAAGGAAAATTATTTTAATTGGTCAGCTAGACTCTCTCCATGGAAAATAGAATAAATATATTTTATTAAAAACGGGAAAAACTTCTATGAATTATTTTTATTCTATTAAAAGACAATTGTAATGGAGTATTAACATGGAAACACCCCCCAAACAAATCCCAGAAACATTTTCGGTAGAACAGGCATATGTCATAGGGATGCTTTTTTTTCTTAATCTGTGGCCTCTAGTAAAACCCAAAGTGATAGAAGAGGAGCAGAAACTAGGATTCTACTCTCTTTTCTTTATATTGGTTTGCTCCGGTGATAGCTACTTCGGTGAAGCTCCTCATGCTGAATGGAATGAAGCAATACGTCGAGCTCTGCATGTTCCAAAAGAAGAACAAAGGAAATTGCAACTCTCCATATCCGAAATTTTCTTATGCGCTTTGGAATTCTGTAAGCTTTATAACGAGCGTTATGATTCCAAAATTACATATGCAGTCCATTTACTAGAGTCTATGAAAAAAAACCCCGAAAGCTATAAAGCAGAGTGGGTAGTTTGGCAAGATGTTTGTATACAGACGGTAAATAAACATATGAATAGTGATAGTTTCGACTGGTCAGCTGAACTCCCTACATAAGAAGCAAACAAACATGTTTTCTCAAAGAAAAACAGGAAAAACTCTATGACATCTTCTACCTCCTTTTCTAGATCATCGAATTCAATAAATTTTCCTCTTTTCTTCTGTTTCTTACGCATAGAAGTTTCTTAAAGAGCATTTTAATTTTGTATTAACAAAGTAAAAAAACAATTTGACTTTTTGTGTTTCAATGTGCTATCTTTTCATCTCTTGATTCGTTTAGGATTAAAATATTGTTCTGTAAAAGGAACAACTACAAGTGGAGTAGTGATATGGAAACCCCAAAGCAAATACCAGAAACATTTTCTGTAGGGCAAGCATTCCATATTAATATATTTTTTCTTCTCGGTATTTGGCCTTTAGTGGAACCCAAAGTGATAAAGGAAGAGCAAAAGTCGGGACTTTATTCTTTTTTCTTTATAGAAGTCTGTTCTACTTATGATTGTCATTCTGAATGGAATGAAGCAATACGTCTTGTATTGCATATTCCAAAGGAAGAGCAAAGAACGCTGCAACTTACTTTACCTGAAATTTTCTCTTGCATTATAGAATTTTGTAAAATTTTTAATGAGCGTTGCAATTTCGAGATTGCATATGCAGCCGATCTGCTAGAGTCTATGAGAAAATCTCCTGAAAATCATAAAACGGAATGGGCAATTTGGCAGGAGATGGTTAAAGAAGTCGCAGATGATTATGAGAGCAAAGATAATTTTAATTGGTCTGATAATGATTTTAATGCATCTGATTAAACTTTCTCCGTGGAAAGTAGGGTAACCGTATTTTTTTTAATTAAACAGGAAAAACTTCTATGACATCTCCTATCTCTTCTGTTAAGGAGTTATCTCTCCAAACAAATTCTTCTTTTTCTTCCAGTCAAAAGTTATCAGACCGTTCTCAAAAGCTCATTTCTCTATTCAAAGGAATGCTTCCTATCTCCAATGAAACTACTGATTACCAAGACAATCATTCTAGGTTATGGGCTCTAAAAAATGGAACACTCCTTGGTATAGTATCTCACTCGGATGGAAAAATCATATGCATTTCTTCCGATAAAATTATCAATTCTTGTACTGCCAAGCCCATTTCTTTGAAAAATCTTAAAAGATTGCAAGATTTGCAAATAGATTTAGCTTATATTCCTGAACAAAAAAAACTTGTTGTTTTTCCGCATTTGAAAGCAGCTGGAGATGATCAAAAAATAGCACAAGTAGCTGCAAAATCTCTCAATCCACAACCACCTGCTTCATGGGTTCCTCCCACTACATTTGATGAAAATCCAGTAAGACTTAGTCATATGTTTAGGAGAAAAAAAGAAGGAGGTCATTTTACTGAAGATACCCCAAAAAATCGAGCCTATATTCGTGCAGCTGTTTCTGATCCCTCTAATAGAGAATCTATAAATAACTTTGGAGTAGAGCTATATTCTAAGATTATGCCAGATGGGTATCGAGCTTGGGCGCAGGTTAGAAATGGGCTTATTATCAATGGAGGGCGTGATAAACCATGGAGAAAATGGGTAGATAATAATAAGAAAGCAGGAGGCCAAGTAGAATCAAGAAACTTCCGCACCTACGATAAATTCACCTTCCAAGAACGAGTACAAGCCGATCGTCTAACAGAGGTTTACAATAAATCGGTAATAAAAAATCCTTGGACTCCGCATTCTGTGGAGTTAAGATTTCCTGCTAGAGATGTAGGAGGGGTGCGTCATCAGACCGGCATTATTTTGGATCTTCTGAAGGAATTAGAGGAGGGAGTTTATGATGAATATATGTTCTTTCTACCTGCAACAGAAGGAGAAAATCTCTTAAGCCAGGAGGATGTTTTACAAATTGCACAAGAAATTGCAAGAGGAGTCTATATCCATGATACGATCCCTTTTTTCAGTCTTAATATGAACACAGATTACCAGCTTTATCCTATTATTCATCCTGAATATCAAAACACCTATGTTGGCTATGTGATTGCCATGCTGGATTATCACCTTAAAGGATTTTGGTCAGGTCAATTGTTCCAAGAAGAATTTGTCCAGAATTGGCATAATGATCCTAAAACCGGCGAGAGATTTTTGAGAGAGCATAGCTTTCCCATTCAGAGTAAATTTGCAAGTTTTGATGATATCTTACGAAATTTAGCAAAAGAAGAAGGGATTTCAGTAGAACAGTTAGCCTCCATGTCAAGGTTTCCGATAAATATTTCTTGTAGGATTATTGGTAAGCAAAAAGAGATTAATAAAGCAGAGAATCTCTTTGTGATTGATTCAGATGTGGATTTGATTCACACTTTGGAAGGGACACCAGATGGAGAAGAGGAAGAAGCCTATTTCAATCTTTTGGATAAAGCTTGTGGGATACTATGTAGGAAAATCAAAGAAGTAGGGTTTGCTCTACCAGAAGTAAAAAAATGGCTAGAAGCTGCAAAGATGATGAATTTTTTCTCCAGTTACTATAGGACCCTGCAAGAAGGTGATAAAGTTCCTCGGTTTAAGGAAAACACCATTTTAGGAAAAGAAAAAGTTTGTCCGCCTATTTTCCCACCGATTCCTTATGCACGTGGCCCTTTTGTTGAATTTAATGCAGCGGGTATTTTGAAAAGTTTATACACTGAAGAAAGAACTGTTCTCATAAAATTTTTCCAAACAGAGCGAGAAGATGCTTCTCAAAAAGAACAAGCGAAAGCGATCTTTGTACACCTTTTGAAGGGTTCATCTGTAAAAGAGCGTTCTGATGGACAGCTCTCTCAAGAAGAATTGGAGCAGTTTGCTACTACGATGTTGACTTCGTTAAAAGAAAGCTATTTTTCTATAGAAAAACGTGTGGAAAAGACTTTTGTCAATCTAAAAATTAAAAAACATCCTTATCAAAAACTATCCAAATCTAATCTTCTTGTACGTATCGATTTAGCTAAGGATTCTGTTGCAAATTCTATTTTAGAATCCATGGAAAAGCAGAAAAGATCCCCCTATAGTGATCATTTAATCCTTCTTCAAGCAGAACAAAACCGAGCTCAAGCCCTCAAAGAAAAACAAAAAGCACTTAAAAAGCTTTCTCTTTGGGTGCAAGACCCATTAAATGCTCTTGTTAGTGCAGAAAAATGGTTCTTTGATTTAGAACATAATAGAATTGATGTCAGAGAGAAAAAGCCTAATGGAGAATTTGCAAATGTTTTTGGAGGATATGAGCCAAGGCTTGAAGATACAGAATCCAAACAAAGTCCTTTAGCAGATCAGATTTTGAAAACCCATGCCAAAAAACTATCTTTATTAGAAGATGAAGAATTTCTTGTCTTGAAAAAAGAATCTGGGCGTTTATTCAAACTACCTGTAGAAGATACATTCCCCGTGTCTAGCCATGGCATTCCTTATAACACGATGATGTTAATGTCTCCTGTAAAGAACGCATCAGATGAAACCTTTCTATCTGTGATTCACGCTATTAGACAATCTGACAAACAAGCATTTACAAATGTGGGAATGGTTGATTGGAACCGCTTAGATGTATTTGGCAGAAGTGCTCTTCATTATGCATCGATTGCTGGTTGGAATCCTTCCGATGGCGTTGATTATACAAAGATGGAAGACTCTTTTTCTATTCTACAAGCTCTTATCGATAGAGGAGTAGATCTTCTTATCAAAGATTCTCAAGGGTGGACAGCTCTGCATTACGCAGCAGCAACAGGAAATTTGGTAGCTCTAGGTCCTCTTCTACATGCAGAAAAAAGTCTATTAAATATCCCTGCTTTAAACGGAGAAACACCGCTATATCTAGCTGTACAAAAAGATCGGTTTCTTTGTGTAAAAGTACTTTTGCAAGCTGGGGCAGATCTTTCGATAAAGCCGATGCATGGATGGAATGTCCTCATGAGCGCCATCCATAACGGTCATGAAGAAATGGCTTTACTTCTTGTGAAAACAGGTAAAGTGGATTTAGAAGCCTCTTGGCGTGGTGGGAAAGCAGCTCTTCATTTTGCGATTGAAATGGAGATGGAGAAATTGTTAGAGGAGCTTTTAAACCGTGGAGTGGACAGAAATCGAATCTACAACGGACAAAGTCCTGTTTCTTTAGCAAGCGCTCAGAACTGGCAAAGAGGTATAGATTTACTTCATGCAGAAAAGACAGAGAATCAAAACTCTTGGTGCTCGATGATGTAGAACATCTTTTGGTCTTGCGTTTCTGAGTCATATATTAGATAATTTAAGACTATGCAAAAAATTTATCTATTTTTAAGTGCTCTACTTATTTGTAATAGTGGCTTTGGTTTATATACAGGCAATCCTGGCTCACCTGGTATTCCTGAAGAGGGGCTTTTTTTATCAAAGGAGTCTTGGCTTAGGATCAAGATGGGTTATGAGTATGATCATGTGCAGAATCGTAAGCTTAAAGTTCTGCGTCAAAATGCTCTGCAGGTTAAAAACATGCCTAAGGCAAAGCTCACTAGTAATTTTGGGACATTTACAGCATCTATCAACCAGCGTTTGGATCTTTATTTTGGACTGGGGAAAACGCATGCGGAGTTTACACAGCGTCTTTATCCTCAGGGTCCTGATATCTTTTACAAGTCCCATAGTCATTTTGCGTGGGGCGGTGGGGGAAGAGCTATTCTGGTCTATTGGGGAGATACACAAGTGGGACTTGCAGCAAGTTATAGAGCTGTGCGTCCTGATCTTTATGCCATTTTAGTAGATCAAGAATCCTATCTTCCTCAAAAAACAAAGATGTTTTGTTATGAATGGCAAGTGAGTATGGGGCTTTATCAGCGCTTTTCTTATTTGATCCCTTATATCGCTCTACAATGTGCAGATTTTCAAGGAAAGCTCCGGCATCTTCCCCCACTTCCTATTTTCCCCAGGGGGTATTTTTCTTTTAAAAGCCAACATCTGTTTGGTTTGGTTTTAGGTTGCGGTCTTACTAATCAACGTGGATTTGATTGCAACTTTGAGGCGCGTTTTTTTCATGAAAAGGCATTTACCATAAGTGCAGATGTGAGTTTTTAGGAAGTTCATAATTAATAGAGAAATTTAAGAAAACATTGTAATATTTGAAACCTTGTCTTTATTAGGTAGCAATTTTTGATAGAACCAATTCTTCTCTTTCCCCTACTGGATAGTCGGTATATTCCTCTAAGAACTTTAATCCAGTCGCCGTTTTGGACATGATATCTATGATTCTTATCGCTAAATCCAGCTGCAATGGCTTGCTTAAAAGTGAAGTATCCTTGTTGGCTTTCAGCAATCTCAAAAAGTGTTGATTTTGCTATATGCATGTATAAATCCCTTAATTATACGGGTTTTATACATACTAACGCATTTTTAAATCAATTGTTAGGAAGCTTTTGCTGCTTAAGCCTTAGCTCGGAGTTGATAGGACATTCACACTGTACACATTTTATGTAATAAAGGCACCCACTTACTAATCTTGGGTTTCTGTGTTACATAGATCCAAGCTTATTGTAAGTGTTCTTATTCCCAATATTTTTGAGAAATAAGAAGTCCAGATGTATTCCCTCCTAAAGTTGGCACGTAATCGATCGTTTGGATTCCAAATTGATCCATCACACTATACGTTAATATAAGCTCCACAAGCGCTGTAGTATGAAAATCAGATGAGATGGAAGGATATGTGGAAATGATAGATGCATCTGTTAAATCGACCATTTTCTCTAAATGAGAAGAAACATGATGGATGTCATAAGTTGCCTGTTTTGTAAGTAGGACTTGAGGATGTGCTCCTATTCCTTTTACGCGAAAAGAATCTATTTTGATTTTTTGTAAAAGAGTTTCAGGAATATCTGCAATTTGGTCTTGAACCCATTTTACTCCCTGCATGGCTTCGGTTATTGAAACCGGATTGGGACTAAAAGATGCTGCAGGATCTTTATTTTGAATTTCTAATAATTTTAATTTTGAAACAACCTTCCCTACTTTCCCTTCATAAGTGATATAGGAATCTCCCTCTTTATAGGTCACTTGAAAGCTACCTCCCCCTTGGTCGTAAACAATGGTATTTTCTGGATCAATTTTAGCTGTATTTACAGCGGTTAGAAATCCCAAGGCCCCTTCTTCTTTTTGAGAAATAATTGCAACAGGAATTTCAAACTCTTCATGGATTTTATCCGCAACTTCCTTACCGTTTTTTGATAGGCGAAATGCTTCTGTTGCAATGGCAAAATAGGATTGAGGGTAATAAGCAGATGCTTTTTTTTTGAATTCCTGAAGGATATCAAAGAGGTTTTTTTGGATCTCTTCATTAAACGCCCCTGTCTTTTCAAGGCTTAAACGTAAGGGAAGTTTAGCTATATCTGAAAAGAGCACACGTACAATCTTGTTGGTTTTTATATTTACTTCGGCTACTAGAATTCCAATTTTCCCCGATCCAATATCAATCGCTGCTCGACAAACAAGGTCCTCATGGCTTGTCTTAAGATGAGAATACAAAAAAGAGAAAGAGAAGATAGAAATGAGAAAAAAGCTTTTCATAAGTTAAAACCTAATGTTTATTGATGCTAAAGAATAGCAAGTAAAGTTTATTTTTTCCTAGCAGAAAGCCCTTGAGGATTATCTATAAAGCTAATTTACATAAAAGATAACCTGTTTTTTTCTAATACTATGAAAAAAAGCTTTCTAAAAATACTTTTGAGCTATATCATCTTTTTTTCCTTCATGGAAGATCTCTTATCTTTCATTAACTTTCTTTTTTTTGTCTGTAATGGCAAGTTTTAACAGTGTTCCATACATTTCCTTTGAAATTAATTAAGATTCCCTTTATAAAACTCTGTGATTGTTTTTAATTTCCCCTATTAATCAGCTGATCTTATGTTGGGTATTTTTGAGATTTTTCCTAGTAATTCCTTAAATATTTTGCCCCCATATAAAAAATTAATCTGGAGCCAATGATGAAATTAGGTTTGAAACGCTGCTTGTTTCTTTTAAGCACGATAGTTGTTGCGTCTTCTGCAATGGCAGCAACGATTGATGAAGCAGATGATCTTGATCAAAGAGATATTGGTGCATTGCGCGATTGGATCAATACAAAGCGCCAAGTGACTATTAAAGAGTCAGGTGGAGCTTTATCCATCAGTGGAGAGGTCCGTACAGAATTCCAACATACCCATGAAACTGCAAATGGTGTGAACCAAAGAGGACCTAATGGAGTGGTATTTGGTAGCGATGGTCTGCCCATTCCTTCTAATGGCTTTGATATCGAAGTAAATTTGATGTTTGACTATAGAACGGATCGTTCATGGGCAGCTGTTAAACTAGAATTCGATAATGAAGCTGGAATCATAAGTGGAACTTTAAATAAACTAAAGTTAGAAAGAGCTATTTGGGGTTATCGCATTTTTGATCGAAGCAATTGGGGCTTAGATGTCGAATTGGGACGTCGCCGCATGTCTTCTATGCTTGATTCCAAGTTGGAGTTCAACTCGTTTTTTGATGGTGTATGGTTTAAGTATGGCCATAATATCGACCCCATTGGAAGTGCTTACTTACATGCAGGTGTTTTTCTTGTTAACGAATGGAAAGAGCAGTTTGGCTACGTAGGAGAAATCGGGCTTCTCAATCTCTTTAAAACCGGTTTTTATACCAAATATTCCGTTATTGATTGGGATACAAAAAAATTTACCGACTCTATTGATAAACAGCGTTTTGATTTTATTGTTTCTCAATTAATTATTGGGTATCGCTTTAATGCCTTTTGTTCGAAAAAGCCCGTGCAGATCTATTTAGCTGGTTTATATAATCACAAAGCACAAAAGTTGCCGATTACAGACAATCAAAAAGCGAACTGGGGTACTTACTTAGGGGTTTCCATGGGAGAGCTCAAGAAAAAAGGTGACTGGGCTTTTGATATTAACGGACAGCTTCTTGCTGCACAATGCGTACCTGATTTCGATGTGTCGGGAATTGGTACAGGAAATGCATCTTCTGTTGGGTTTTATACTGTAAAACTAGATGGTAAAGGTGGTCTTAATACGGTAAAGACAGCAGGCGGTAATGTAAACTATCAAGGATATCAAATAACCTTAGATTATTTATTTACTAATCAGATTGACGTTCAGCTTAGCTGGATGCAGTCTATTTCTTTAAATAAGCATATTGGTCCCTATCGCCGTTTTAGACAATTAGAAGTAGAATTGATCTACGGTTTCTAATTAAAAATGCCCTGTTAATTACAGGGCTTTTTTTCTTCATCAAAAAAATCTTTCTATTCAATTTCGTTCATTTCTCATTTGCGCTAAGATGAATGAAACTCTTTAAGAGAAGAAATATGCATCAAGATCTAATTGAGGAATCCCCAAGGGTTTTTTATGATGGCAGTTGTGGCTTATGTCATTTTTTTGTGCGCTTTACCCTGCTAAGGATGCAAACCCCTTTCCTGTTTTCTCCGATAGCAGGGGAAACCTTTTGCAATCTTGTTAAGAATAAAAACATAGAGGCCATTCCAGATAGTATCATGGTGTATGACAAGAAACAGGATAGGATCTATTGTAAAGCAGAGGCGATCTTATATATTTTATGCTCTTTAGGAAAAGGCTGGAAATGTTTAGCGTATTTAATCCGCTGTATACCTCTTTGTATAACTAACGCTTGCTATGATTCTATTGCTAAAGTAAGAGGTAAGATTTTCAAAAAACCAAAAACAATTTGCCCTATTCTTCCAGAGAACTTAAGGAAGTTTTTTAAAGAGTGAATCTTGTACAGAGAAGAGTTATCTATTAAAAAATAATCATTTTTAATTCTTTTGCGGTTTCATTTAGACGATTTACAATCTCCGAATAATCATGGTTCATAGCTATTTTTTTAGCTTTAGTAAGACATGTGTTAATAAATAGATGATCCTTTTGAAGCTCTTTTTTCTCTAAATGACTAAGCTCTTCCTCCCGGTTATATTTGGCTAAAACTAGCTGAATAAGTCTAGCTGTTAGCAATGGCATAATCTCAGGGCGATTATTCTTTGCAGTTTTCTCTAAAGCTCTACCTATGCTTTGTTTAGTCAATCTAGGATCAGTTAGTAGTGTGGACACAGCATCGATGGAACCATTTTCTACAGCATTCTCTATTGCTCTACCTATGCTTTGGTGAGTGAGTATGTTATTAGTCAATAATTTTTCTATAACAACAGACCCTTCTTTTTTTCTTATAGCTGCTAGTAAATCCCTGCGTTCATTTGAATCGTAAGCTATTACTGGCAAATTAGCTTGTTCATCTATGTCTTTATCACAGGAGTGTGCATTTTCTGGGTCGGAGATGTTAACTAAGAGGCATCCTAAAAGATTAAGAGGTGATACAATCGACATGATCGATGTTGCACCCAACATTATTCCTGATATTTTGATATTTTGATACGCATCTGAAAGGCTACACTCTTTAAAATAAGGGGAGCCTCCTGCATTAATTACAGAAAAAGCAACATTTTCGATAGCAGCAATAGAGTGTTTAACAGTTTCTATAGAAACATCTGCTACAGAAACTAAAGCAGCAATGGGTACAGCTATGCGTGGATGTGTTTCGGTAAATCCTTGAAGCTGCTCATATACATATAGCTGTGCGCATGCAGCGATTTTATAAGTAATATTTGAAAGCATAGAGACACCATTTTGGATTATCAAATAAGGATGATAATATAAATTTGAGTCCGATACAACCTTTTAAAATCCTTAATTCACGCCAGTTTAACGTAAGATCTATCATAACATATTGAAAAAGAGCCTTTTATCGTTTATGATATTTTGATTCATACACTCAAAAACAAAAAAGGCTCAAAATGGACGAACTAGCAATTACTGAATTATTTTGCCTTGTTGATGATTTCACGAT
>JBAUFS010000108.1:0-22338 GCA_049679255.1 Candidatus Rhabdochlamydia sp. | reverse complement strand
TCATACACTTGAAAATAGGGAGAATGAAGATTGTACCCAGCCCAAAGATGAGGCAATATGACCCATCGCCTTCTTTCTTGGACGAACAGGGACTTTCCTAAGGACAAACGATCTAAACGATCTTTGTTTGAGTAACGGCCAAGAATTTGCGGAGGAACGTATGTTCTTTTGAGTGATAGGTCTTGCGCTGCCTTAATGAGAAGATCTGTTTCATGAAGAGAGGCTTGTCCAGATAAAGGGGAAATGTATCCATCTATGAGAAGGTTTGTGTTTAAAGAAGCGATTTCATCAGGAGTGGAAGGACATACATTTTCGAAAGGAGCTGCTATCAGCCTTGAAGTTAAGAAAAAGCAGAGTAACCAACGCATACATTAGCCTTCTTTGTCATTCATGAATCGTCAATCTTTTAGGATTCTTTGTTTGGTGTTAAAAAGCTCTTCGTGGACTCATATGAGCAAGAATTGTAGCAGAATTCAATTAGAAAAATCAATAAATTAATTCACATTACACAAAACACTAAAAACTGCTTGGTCCAATTATCCTTTTAGAACCGCAGTTTTGGGTTTCCTAGCTAGTAACTAGCTCTAAACTTTCCTTATGAGACATCCTTAACAGGAGGCTTTTTAGGTTGCCTCATATAAGCTGCAATTCCACAAAGAGTATTAACCAAAAAATTGCTCTCTGATGTCATGCCTTGTGTGCTCAATCTGAGATATATTTTTAAGTTGATCATTTACAGTTTCAATAATAGCTCTTTTACGAAGAAGCACTTTATCCCGAAGATTCATGAACTTATTTTTCATTTTAGATCGTAAATTTGTGAATAGTTGCAAAACCTAATGTAAGAATATTAATGTGCTTCTTACCAAACTTCCAAGCAGTTCTATCCAAAGCTAAATCGTTCTTTTTGTTTTTAAGACCTAAAACCAACACCACAAATCTCATAGTCAATTCATGATAATTATTTACAGAAATAAGCCATTTAAAAAATCTTTGAAGGCGCTTGTAATTCGATTTAGAGTGCTTTTTAGAGGTATTATGCCAGATCTCTGGTCATATTTGCGGACTCTTTCTTTTTATCTACTCATAAAAAATTGCCCTGTACAGAGGGTTGATAGGTCCATTTGACTTACCTTTAATAGATTGACTTTACGCGCTTTTTTTACGTTTCATCTGTTCTTCAAGAATCGCATCTTCGAGCTTTTTACCCGTTGCCAGCCAAAACATACGTTCTTCAAGATTATCTATTCTCGTCTCTAATCTAGAGATGTGGTCATTGATATCCGTTTTGATTTCCGCTTTAAAGTTTTGTAAGAAGCCATAAACAAAACCGATAACGGTTACAACAGCAGCTAACGAAGTTAGAATCATTAATGGATCCATTTGACTCACCTTTAATAGGTTGGCTTTATGCGCTTTTTTTACGTTTCATCTGTTCTTCAAGAATCGCATCTTCGAGCTTTTTGCCTGTTGCCAGCCAAAACATACGCTCCTCGAGCTTAATCATTTTAGAATCAAGACGCTCTTCAAGCTTGGTCATTTTGGAATCAAGACGCTCCTCGAGCTTAATCATTTTAGAATCAAGACGCTCTTCAAGCTTAGTCATTCTAGCATCAAGATGCTCTTCTAGTTTATTTGCTCTAGTCTCTAATCTAGAGATGTGGTTACTGATATCCGTTTTGATGTCTATTTTGTGGTTATTGATATCTGCTTTGATTTCCGCTTTAAAGTTGTGTAAGAAGCCATAAACAAAACCAACAACGGTTACAATAGCGGCTAACAATGTTAGAATCAATGATAGGTCCATTTGATTTACCTTTAATTTTAAGGATACAAGTTCTTTAAGAACTTGATCTCTTCTTCATGATATCATGTTTCTAAAACAGCTCGACTTTAAAGTTCACGCGCTTTTCTTGCGTTTCATCTGCTCTTCAAGAATTGCATCTTCGAGCTTTTTACCCGTTGCTAGCCAAAACATACGCTCTTCAAGCTTATTCATTCTAGCATCAAGACGCTCTTCGAGTTTATTTGTTCTCGTCTCTAATCTAGAGATGTGGTTATTGATATCTGCTTTGATTTCCGCTTTAAAGTTGTGTAAGAAGCTATAAACAAAACCAATAATGGTTGCAATAGCGGCTAACAATGTTAGAATCAATGATAGGTCCATTTGATTTACCTTTAATCTTAAGGTTGCACCTCCTCCCTTTAAGTGTAGCAGATTAAATCTTAAGAATGCAAGCTGATGTTGAGTTTAAGGCACTTATCAAAAGCAATTGGTAAAACTAGAACTCCTCTATCTTGAGCAGCTATCACTAAAACACCTATATCTTAAGCATTTATTTGTAATAAATAGCATTTTTTGAAATTAAATCCATATTAAAATGATATTTTTTATACTAATTGAATTAAAATTGGGTTATTATTAATAATAAGGCTATATTTAATGATACTATAAATAGGTGTTCGCATGGCTTCTAAAGCTGTTTCTGAATCTGAATTTATTGAAGCGGTGAATTATTTATCGCATCTTATTGAATTAAAGCCTTTTGAAAAAGAAGCTGCAATTAAACATGGTTTTAATGAACAAGATGATTTGCTAAAGAGAGAAAAGGTTCAGCAGATTTTCCGTACGATTTTAAACTATTTACGAAAGGTATACGAATCAGACCGTGAGTATTTCCATCCCCAGCAAATGGAAAAATCGGTTTATGCCGTTATGGCTCTAGCGGATGAAGCTGTAAAAAAGTGGGATAGATACACGCTACTTTTTAAGAAAACTCAAGATAGAGAAAGTGTACAGCTTTTAAAAGAGTATCGAGATCTAAAGCAGTTTTTTAAGTCAAAGGTCGTTCGTTTTAATAAAAAAGCTTTAGAAGTGGGAGTAGAAGAGCAGCGTATTACAGATAGTGGTTTCTTAATCAAAGATTTAGAAACCATACGCTCAGATGCTGATTATGAGCTATTATTGCTACGTAAAGAAGAAGGGGGTTATTTTGCGCCTTCTGCCTTATTAAGACATATCTTATTAGTAGGACAGAGCGATGAACTCTTATTACATTCTGAATATCAAGAACTTATTTCTCATTTAAAAGCTACAAAAGACCTACAGGCTCATATGATAGCCCAAGAGATGTTAAAACAGAGTCTTTCTTCTATAGATGATTTTTTTAAACAAGCAAAAGATTTTAAATTAGAAGAAAGTGTGATTTGCATGAGTAAGGCATTCATTGCTTTAATGCTAGCTGCAAATCCTTATAATCTCATGAGAAATGATGCAGATAAAGTCTGCGAGCAATACTTGGTTGATTTTTGTTTGTTTTTACGTCAGGCTATTTCTAAACCACGATCTGGCCCTTTAACGGCTTTAATCGATCCTTTATATCATAAGCTTTCTTATCTATTATTTACGCAAGCTTGTAGTTATGAAAAAGCTCTTGAGTTAATTGGGCAGTTGATTGCTATGGGACATAGCAAAAATGAACTGCTTTCAGCACAAAAAATTCAATTAGATAGCGTTATTCTTTATCAAGATGTAGCCATTCGCACAGCTCTTAAAGCATATCCAAGTGGTCCTTTGATGCAGGCTCTAGCTTTGGTAAGAGAACAGCGTTTAGGACAAGGTTTAGATCTGTTTAGTCAAAAGAATTGGCCTATACAAATTTATACAATTCTAACGGATCAATTGAAGATTAGCTGTATGAAGATTGCCTCTATGACTATGCAAACAACCCTAACAGATGCAGAGCTTGTTCCTGAATTTTTAGGTTTTATGCAGGTTTTAGCAAGAGAGCAGAATCAGAAATATTTAGTGATTAACTTACAAAATAGATCCTCTTGGCAAGAAAAAGCACGCTGTACCTGCTTGGAGAAATCTCAATACAAGCAAGAGTTCTCAGATCATTTGGTTGTCATTACTTTTGATAGAGATAGCGACTTTTACCATCAAAGAGAAGGCGGTTCAAACGCTAGTGCTTTCTTATCAAAATGTGCACAAGAGGTCTTAAGTGGGCAGGAATATGGGTTCTACTTTCCTCCAACGATAAATAGCAGTCGATTAACCTTTTTTGTAAATAAAGCTCTTTTATTAGTTCACGAGCTCTTTTTTGATGGAAAGCAAGAATTTTCTCATCAAGATAGATTAGATTATATTGAGATTTTTCATTTCTTTTTGTTTTTGCATGTAATAGATCAAACAACGCCAGATATTTTAAGCTTTACTTGCAAAGATGGCGTAGATACAAGCTCTATATTTAGCGCAGAAGTGTTTGCTTGGTTACATGTGATGAATCATCCAGAGGGTCTACCTAAATCAAAAAGAGACTTTCTACTCTACTTATTATATGCCCCAGCAATGACGTTAAGAGGACGCAGTATAGATAAAGATCGAATTCAAAGAATGGCCAGTGCAATGCATGTTTTTATTGAAAAGCTCAATCATAATGGATTTGTCATTCAAGAAGCTTTTTCTCAGCTATATCAAATGAGCTTTTTTAAGAAGGCAGGTGTACAAGAAGGTTAGTTTAAACTTAAATCTTCTGGAATCATAGATAGGGTGGCGTACTTGCCGCCCATTTCTCTTAAGATGGTTTGCCAAATCTTTTCTTCTGGCGTATTAAAAATAAACAAAGAGGAAGCTGGATGAATGAACCAATTTCCTCTAATGCACTCTCTTTCTAGCTGTCCTGGCCCCCAGCCACAATATCCAAAACATAGACGAATGGCAGGTCCCTGAGAATTTGCAGAGGCTTCTTGTAAAAATTGCAAATCTCCTCCTAAGTAAACATTTTCACAAAGGTTTAGCGTTTGTTCAGGCAATTCTTGAGATGCGTGAAGTAACATCATTTGATTGGGTTGAATGGGTCCTCCTGCACAAATATGCACATTTTGATTGCGCAGATCATTTTGATTGAGGATTTCCTCTGGCAAATCTATTTCCAAACGCTTATTCACAATGAGCCCAAAAGAACCGATAGAGCTATGTTCACAGAGAATAATGACACTACGGAAGTAAATGCCAGCATCTATATTTGGGCTTGCAATGAGGAAGAATCCTTTATTTAAATGTGTATAAGAAAGAGGATCTGCCATAGGGCTCCTTTATTGTGCTTGTATAAGTTCTTCGTTATAAAGGCGCAAGTCATTTGTCAGATCTTCTACCTGACGCATTAGTTCCATAAATTCTTCTTGAAATTGCGAATTATCTAAAATATCTTGCTTCTGAGGGTTGTATTTGGCCTTGTCGATTAACATAGAAATCCTTGCCATTGCGGTATTTACTAGGTCAATTTCAGTAGAAAAGTACTCCTTAAAACCCAGAGGGGTATCTAAAGAGTTCATGAGACAAATACGTTGAGCCCTTTGCCTTTGCCAGCTTTTATTAGAATTAAATAGAAGGCCATAATGATTAATATCATTCATCATGGTATCTGCTTTCCCCAAGATAGTTGTTAAGCGCCAATATACATCGTCTTGTTTGATTAATTTCCCTAGTGTCCCTGTTCCATACTCAAGATCGTAGCTTAAGTGATCGAAGGACTCTGCTGTATTTTTCATATGAGCAATGGCTACTCCTGCATTATCAAAGGAGTTATGGGCATTCAACTGATCAATGGCATCTGAAATTTGACTTGCTATACAAGAGAAATTGCTAAGAGCTGTTTTTGTCTCATCTATGATTTCTTTATCTTGAAATTCCTGCAAGGTGGATTTGGCTTGGACCATAGCATCTGCAAAAGAGTCAGCTGCACTGATAAAAGATTGCTGATTAGCAAAAAACCAGTTGCTAAAGGCATCTGCTTTTTTTTGTAGATCTGCAAAAGCATCTTTTAATTCTATAAAAGCACTCTCAATCGGATCTACCGAATCTGCGTAAATCGGTTGACCGGAAATAAGTTTAGGAATTGTGCCTTTAGGAGGAGCCTTGGGGATAATGGCAATAGATCTTTCCCCCAAAAGCCCTGCTGTTTGCACCATAACTTCATCTGTGTCATATACTTTGACCTTGGAATCGATCTTAAGCACAAGTTGATAGTAGTATAAACGTTGTAAAAGATCGGATAGAGGTTTTTGTCTGGCGTTTTGAATTTCTTCAATGGAAGTCACTTCTCCAACGGGCTTACCTGCAAAGAGTACTCGAGTACCTACATTAATGCGGTCAATGTTAGAAAAACGTACGTATAGAGTTTGCTTACCATCTCCTACGCTAGGTTTTAAGAAGGCAACCATCCAAATAAGAAGAGCGCATGCAACAATGACAAAAACACCGATTAACACACTTTTTGTTTGCTCACCCATGGTTTACTTTCTCCCTTAGCTTTCTCGGATCTTGCGAAATGCTGTTGTATAAAGATTTAATGAGAGGGTCATCAATTTCTAGAAATTGATCTCGAGGTGCTATATGTGTGATTTTACCATCCCGAATCAACGCTAGACGATCTCCGACGTATAACGCTGAAAACATATCGTGTGTAACAACGATACTTGTAGCTTTTAGCTCCTGTTGTGTTTTTACAATGAGTTTATTAATTTCCATAGCAATAATAGGATCTAACCCGGTAGTTGGTTCATCATATAAAATAATTTCAGGTCTATATACAATTAAGCGAGCCAATGCTGCTCGTTTACGCATACCTCCGGATAACTCAGATGGCATTTTTTTCTGTGTGCCTTTTAATCCTACAAGATCTAGGGCCTGGTCTACTTTAGCTGCAATTTCTTCAGAGGTATATTTTTTTTTGGTTAGGGGATTTACATGTTGGCTTAAGTAAAACCCTACATTTTTTTCTACACTCATGGAGTCAAATAAGGCAGCGCCTTGAAATAACATGCCCATATTGGCAATAACTTTGGATAACTCTTCTTCCTTTAAATCGGTGATACATATCCCATTAACATCCACTGTGCCCCTATCTGGTTTTATTAAACCAATTAGGTGTTTGAGTAAAACGCTTTTTCCAATCCCCGAAGGCCCTAGAATGACAAGGGTTTCTCCTTGGTTTACATCTAGGTTTAAATCAGAAAAAACCACAAGGTCCTTGAAGCTCTTAGATAAGTTGCGAACAGAAATCATAACGAGGTCTCAAAAAGTTCTAAGTGAATCAAGTTTAAAACAATAGTCAGAAGGAAATTAACCAGTAAAATAGCGCAATAGGTAATAACCACGCTATTTGTTGTATTTTCTCCTACTCCTGCTGCACCACCAGATGTGCGCATTCCCTTAAAACAAGAGATCGTCATAATCAGAAAGCCAAAAACAAACGCCTTGGTGATTCCAACTACTAAATCAAAATAGGTCACATGAATAGGAATAGGATCTAAATAGGTCATAGGGGGCATATGAAAATAGTAAATAGAAAGCAAATAGCCTCCAAAGATCCCCATAAAGATACTAAAAATGGTCAAAAGAGGCATCATGGAAATCCCTGCTATCCAACGAGGAGCTATCAGATAACGATTAGGGTTAACTGCCATAGTCTTTAAAGCGTCCACTTGTTCTGTGACACACATGGTTCCCAATTCTGCACACATAGCAGCTCCCACTCTTCCTGTAACCATAAAAGAGGTAAGAACAGGCCCCAGCTCTGTTAACATAGCTTTTGATACCATTAAACCCGTAACAGAAGCTAATCCCTTATCCGCTAATTGATAAAAGGATTGCGCTGCTAACACAAGTCCTGTAGAAAATCCAGTAATGGCAACTACCGGTAAAGAAGCTACTCCAATATCGTATAGCTGTTTTAAAATTAGCGAAAGATTCGGAGGTCTCTTGAGAGTTGCCTTAGTTACCGCAAAAATCAAGAGAACATAGTCGCCAACAGAGGAAAATACCGTTAATTTGGGCAAAAGATTTTGCCATCTAGCATTCATAAAAAGTCTATTCTTGAAGTTCGTGAGGTCGATTTTTGCAAGTTTACCCATGAACTGGACTATAAGTAAAAGCGGATTTGGGGTCAAATAAAGATCAGATTAAAAGCTGCAAGCAAGAATAGATTGCAGCTTAAGAGGATAGATAAGAATTAACCAGCTGCTGCTTTAGCTTGTTGCTGACGTCTTTTTAGGTCTTTTATTTCTTCTAATAAACTTCGATCAGCTGAGTTAGAACGCTCTTGTTGTAATTGTTGCAAACGCATCTGCTTTTTTTGACTTTCATGATCCAGCTGATTATGGGATATTTTTGAAAATTGAGAGTAGATATTTGATCCTCTATCAAAGGTTTGTGATACAGTATTAAGAGTATTCTTGCGAGCAGTGTGTATGCTCAATTTCTCGGTAAGATCCTTTATCTGAGTATCTCCATCCATTAAGCGAGGTCCACATTTTAGCTGATTTAATGCACCTTCAGTAGATGCAAGTCTCAATTCAGCGGCTACTCCGATCATAGCAAATGCAATCATGCCTACGGCGCATGCAACCATAACCCAGGCTTCTGTTCGATATGCAGCGCTTTTTTGCTCTGTTATTTTATCGGTCTCTAATATGCAAGCTTCAATTTGTTGTTGGTTACCCGTTTTTGATCGGGATATACCTTTATATAGATTGTATTCTAAAGAATTTATTAATGCTGATGGATTAAAAGGGATTTCCATAAAATCTTTCCTTGGTGTTTTTTTAGTAGTGATTAAAAGTTAATAACTTGCTTTTCTAAAGCCATTGCAAGTGAATGAATCTGTTCTTCTATTTCTTTAAAGACATTATTTCCACTATTTTGGGTCAAGCGTGATTGCTCGTTTTTTCCCTTGTCAAGCTCATGATTTAAGAGGGTCATCTTTGCTTTTGTATTTAGTAAATAGGCATTATTTACAAGCTGTTGAGCAGTAAAGTTTGCTTGAAGAGCAGCTAAAACAGCAGGAACCATGGCAAGCGGAGTAGGAAGGGTAAAAATAGAAGCTATCATTATACCGCTACCCATAACCATAGTAACGGTTTTCCATTTACTAGCGTTCATTTCCCTTTCCCTTGAGTGGTTTGTTTCTTCAAGAAGTTGGGAAAAAACCACTTTTATTTTTTCAGAAACTTTTTCTATTTGCTGCACATCAAATTTAAGCAGCGTTCCTTGCAGGGCATCTAAGGTTTTTACATGTTCAACTAGTAAGATTTGATAAGATTTATGAGGAGAAAAAGAAGAGGGTAATTGGGGTTTAGAGGGTTTTTCTATCTCTACTTGTATAGAGGGAGCCAAACTGCTTTTTTCAAAATGAGTTTGGGGTATTTTAGAAGAAGCATGTACTTCTACTTTTGAAGAGGGATCTAAGCTGCTTTTTTCAAAAAGCACTTGTGGGTTAGGAAAGGAAACTTCGGTCATTTAATCACCATGGGTTGACTTAAGTATCTGAATTCTATTTTGTAACAAGGGATCTTCACTACATAATTTTTCTGCTTTATCAAGCTTTTGTAGAGCTTCTTTCTTTTCTTGGATAGAAAGATAGCACTCCGCTGCATGAAAATAACCAAGTGGATCTTGTGGTTGTAATTGACAAACCACATTCCACGCTTCAATTGCAGCCGGGTATTCTTCTAAAAGCTGTTTACAACTTGCAAGACCATGCCAAGAGCAACCGATCAAAGGATCTGATAACACTAGATAGGAAAACAAATAAGAGGCTTTCCTATACTCTCCCGAAGAATAAAGAGCATATCCTGTTCTATACAGTTCTTCTTTTTCATCTACAGTCAGCTTCTCAAGCTCTTGGAGATTTTTTTTATGGGGTTGTAATAAATCAGCTATCTTAGCAGGGCTCATATATATTTCTATCCGCGTTGATTTCTAACCATGCATGCTTTAAAGCGATCTTCTTTTTCAAGGGCTTTAGTAGCCATTCTAGAAAAATCGGTCATATTATCGGCCTTGTGACTCACTTCTGAGGTCTTTTGAGAGATTTTATTCGGAATAAGTTCCTTTTCATTATTTAGGATATCGGCAATGCGAGGAAAGTCTTTGGCATCAAAAAGATATAAAGTTGAAGGAATAGCGTCTAGATTTCCTTCTTTAAGAGCGTTTGCGATATCTTTGCATTGTTGTTCATTATATCCCGCGTTTGGGTGTAGTTGACCAATTAAACTGGGATTATAGATAAATAGTTGATTAAAATAGCCGCGCATTTTTTCATCTTCTAAAAAGTCTACTTGCTTTTGAGAAGAGGGGTTGCTAAACAAAGAGATCAGTTTCATAGAGCTTTTAAGAACTTTTTCTAAAGCTTCTGCTTCTGTGATTTTTTCTTTAGTTTTTTCTGTGATAAAATTTTCTACTCTTGAGAAGCAATCGATATAAGCCAAACCAATATTTGAATAATCCATAATTTCTCTCTTTTGTAAAGGTTCAGCTAATAGAATATCAAATCAAAGGTAATTTAAGCAATCTTAATAAAAATAAATTGGGATCATCAGACAGTGTTTAAATTTAGCTAATTAAATAATTATTAGATGATAATTTAATTTATGTGTTTATTTGTTTGTCTTTAATTTAAAACAGTTATTTTCTAAAAGCATTAATAACTTTTAGTCCATTTAAGCGAAAACTTGCCTTCTTGTTCTTCTTGGGTTTCTGCTTGGAATACGAATCCGTAGGGGAGTTCTATCTCTACGATGACATGACTACTTGTGGTGCTTTGAGAAAGAGTAATTAGGACACCTTTTGTTAGGTATTTGCCGATTTGCAGGGCAACTTCTTCTGTTGAGCCAGAAGAGCTGGAAACGAGATTTAAACGATCCACTCCGATGGTTTTACGAATCGTATCGAGTATGTCAGGGCCTGCACTGCTAGATATTGCCATTAAGGCACTAGCGAGTTTACTGGCTTCTGATTGGGAAATATTGCTGATGTCTTTATCAAATAAAACCCGAGATAAGATAGAGCTAGTGGGGAGTTGAGGGTTGGATTGGAAGGTGAGTTGTGGGGATTGTAGTGGACCTCTTAGTTGTGCGGTTATGACAACATCGGGAAGGGTAAGTTGTCCGCTTAAGCTTAAGTAACTGCTAAATTTAGCTGTGTCGTTAAACACGATTTGTCCTTCTGTAAGTTTAAATATTTTCCCTGAGAAAAGGTACTCTCCTTTAATAAGAGATAAAGAGCCATCGGCGATGAAATGCGCGTTATCACCTTTAAGCTTTACTTTTCCTTTCCATTCAGAATTTACGCCTTTACCGCGAACAAAAATTTTGTCATCTGCTGTTAGATCAAAATCGAGTTTTATTGGGAAAAGAGGTTTAGCATCAAAAGTGTAGGAGGTAACAGAAGGGGGAATGTGTATAAATTTAATCGGTAAAGGGGGCAGATCTGTAGAGAGCTTATCGGGGATTTCGATAGTTGCTTCATCGACATAAAGAGCCCCTTTGGCAAGTCCTCCTAAACGGTTTCCGCTTAAAGTGACAGATCCGGTAAATGTCGAATCAAAAACAGGAAATTTTAAGAGATGGGTATGTCTTAGGGTTGTTTCAAAGAGGAAGGGGAAATGTTGATGGACATTTAAAAGGATATTTCCTGTTGCAGTAACAGCGCCTTCTTCTTGATCATGGGCAGTAAACGAGGTGAGATGTAGCTTATCATTTTCTGCTGCAAGTTTTGCTTGAATATCTCTTAAAGATGTTCCTGTATAGTAATTGTCATAGCTGCCTGATTGCCACTCTAAATCACCTTGCAAACGAGGAGAGAGAAGGGTTTGAGAGAAAAAAAGCCGAGTAGAAATCAAGCCTGTAGCATAATGAGAGCCTAATTGCACAAAATCAAAGAGGTTTTCTAATTTTCCTTCTGCGATGAGCTCTGCTGAAAAAGGGGTGTTTTCATCGATTTGTACTTTAAAAGGAAAGAAACTGTATTCGATAGGGATAAAGCCTGAAAAATCGATCATTTCCGCTTCCTTTGTACGCACTTCTACAAAAAATTGCACTTTCTTTTGATTTAAACGCGCTTGTAGAGATCCTTTAGCTAGGACGGGTGTATCTTCATCTTCTTGCAATAAACGAGCTGTTTCAATGACTATATTACAAGCTCCTTCTGCGTTTTCCAAAGTAGCGTCAACAGAGCTCTGCATGGAAAGATTCCCTCTTAGAGAAAGATTACGAGTAATAGGCCGGACAAATTCCAAGGGAAAATGGGCTATATCACACTTACCCAGCAAATGATTTGTGCTTATTTCGCCAGTTGCATAAAAATCTCCCTCACCAACCGATAGAGAAAAAGGGGAAAGGGTATAAAGAGAGGGTTGGATTTCTAATTCAAAAGGGTAACGCAGTACAAAAGGAATATTTAGTAATTGTCCTCTTGCAGAAGTACATTCGAAGGCAAGAAAATTAGGATCAAATCGATAAGATCCTTGTATTTCGCAAAAAAATTCTCCCTCTATATCACCGGTTGCTTCTAAGCTAAAAGGCCAAACATGATCTTCAGAACGGGTTTTGATTTCCAAAACATCAAGGGTGCCTAATGAGGTGCGCCCCTGATGTGCAATCAGGTGCATATTGCCTTGCATGTTTGCAAAAGGATCATACAGCTGGGCGCTGTATAAAAGCTCATTTGCATAATGATTTTGAAAACGGAAGCGATTTACAGAGCCTGAAATCGTGGCTACTTGTGCTTGATCTATTTGGGATAGCTTACACTCTAATGCGCAGCTTCCATCTAAATCGTAGGAGGTAAAAGAGAAAAGTTGAGAGAGCTGATTCACATTTGCAAAAATAGACCCTTCTAGAATATTTCTTGTTAGATCCCAACTGCAAAAGCCTTCCATTTTCGCAGAAGCTCCTGTAAAAAGGGCTTTATCGATAAAAAGTTCTTGAGAAGGAATATATTCTAAAGATGCTTCTGCTCTGAAAGGCAGCTCTTCTATCTTTAGGAAAAGATCTGTATCTGCAAAAAAAGTTCCTTGTTGCATTTTCCCCTGAATAGACCCCTTTAAATTGGCTAACCCCACTCTATTGAACGAGGCTTCAGGTATTATATATTTGGCTTGAAAAACACCAGAATCAAAAGCAGCATGTGCTTGCAAAGACCCTTCCACCGGATATTTACAATAAGAGCTAAATAGCGATAAATCCTGAGAGTGCAGATCAAACTTAAACCAAGAAGCATCTAGAGTAGAATGCACAATTGCTTCACCACGGATATCTATAGAAGGGCTATAGATATGTAGGTTATAAATAGAGAGAGTATCAAATTTAGGGATAGAAAAAGAGCAAGCGCATTTCCAATCCCATTGAAACGGTTCAAAACACTTCTCTACTGGTGGAGTTTGTGGTGGGAGATACGCCTTTAAAAATCCTTGAATAGGCAAAGTACTTGGATGAGTATCATATAAAAGAGAAGCCCAGCTCGACCAGAGTCCTTTTAAAGAAATTTCGCTTAAAAGCTCTTGTTCAAAGAGGGGACTTTGGATTTTTATATATGCATTGATTTGGTTTCGTCTTTTATTACCTGCAAAGGTCAAATGAAGGATTTCTTTATCGTTTAATTTTGAGAGCACAGATGCATCAAAAAAAAATCTCCGTGTGTTTTTGAGCATTCCTTTTGCTTGAATCGCTAGATGTAGTGGGTATAAAGAGGGGCAAAAAAAGTCAGAAACATAAGCGTGTTTAACACGAATAGGTATAGGCAATGAGAACTTCTCTAAGGCTTTGCGTAAATGTATTCTTGTTTCATCGATAGATAGACTAGCAGTAGGAGGAACGCCCTCCATGAAAGCACATCCCACTTGCTCAATGTGTAAGTAATCAACTACAAGTTGTCCTCTGATAAGAGGAGTAATGGCAAAACGCAACTTAATCGCTTGCAAATTCCAAGATTCGTAAGGGTTGGTAAATAAAGTTGCTTGGTCAATTTGCCAACTAAAAGGCAATGTACCGCTTAGACCTTTCAGCCTAATCTGTACACCCATTTCATCTAATAGTTGTGTAATTTTCTTTTGAATGATTTCCTGAACCCACTTTGTTTGGATCAATGCAAAAAACAGACAAACCAAAAAGATTAATAGAAAAAGCAATCTGATTATCCAACGCAGCGGAGAAAGAAGTAATTTAAGCATAATTTCTCTAAAATGTTTGACCAATACTTACTAAGATTTTATATACAGAATCTATGTGTTTTCGACGATCTAAAGGAAAAGCCACATCTAAACGAAAAGGGCCTACAAAAGTAAAATAGCGCAGTCCAAGCCCAATAGACTTAAACCACTTACCATGCAGAGCCAAGTGTTCATATGTTTGTACGTTACCTAAATCCAAAAAAGGTACGAGTCCAATGGATTTAGTGACTTGAAAACGAAGTTCAAAGTTCAAATAAATAGCAGCTCTACCACCGATGGGCTTTTTGCCCCTAAGAGGACTAACCGTACGATAGCGATATCCTCTTAAATCCTCGTCTGTTCCACCTAAGAGTCTTTTGGGCACAGGAACCTCAGATAAATTATGGCTTAAGATCGAGCCAACTTTTATTTTTTGTGCAAAGACTACTCTATTTTTTTTATCCAATGGCCAATAAGTGCTTTCGCTAATTTGTTGGTACAAATATTTTTCGTTTGTGTCTTTCATGTTAAATGTAGGAATGGCAACATATTCTAATCTGATTCCTTTTGTAGGGTTTAATAAAGAATTAGTTGTGGTATACCTTAAATAAAGAGAAACTTCTAACAACCAGAATTTTCCATTTTCTACGCTTTCTGATACATAAAGCAGTTCTGGACGAACCCCATAAGAAAAGCTTACATGTTCATTAAACTTTCTTTCAATTCTTGCTTGCGCATTATAGGAGCGAGAGGCGTAGGCATATAAAGAATCGCGCTGTGCTTCTGCTTGGGAGATAAAATCTTGGCCTACCTTATAAAAATCAGGATGCCAATATTTGATTATCCCTGTCTGAATCATATGGGTGAGATCACCTTGTAGACTTAAACGTCTTCCCATACGAGCGATGTTGCGATTTTCCCATCCAAAGGTAACACCAGGGCCAAACACCGTTTGGTAGCTTAATCCCATATTGATTGTGCGGTGTTTAGCTTCACTTGTATCAATTTGCATAGGAAGAGAGCCATCTGCGTCGACTTGTCCTTTATACCTGACTAGCACCGAACTAAATAATTCAGAATCAATTAATTTACTTTGCGTTTTTTCTACTAAACGGCTGTCATAGATATCTCCTTCTTCCCATGCCACTTTATTGCGAAAAAATCGAGATTTTACACCAGGTGAACCTGTAATGGTAAGGGGACCAAATAGAGCCAATTGCCCGGTTTTAATGTATAAATCAACAGTCACTTCTTTTGTGCGACCATCAGCTACAATTTCTCTACTGCTGATTTCAGCTAAGGGGAATCCATGTTCTGCTAGCAATCTAAGCGTTTTTAATTCAGCATTTAAAACATTACGTGTATGTATGGGCTTATTCAGTTCAATTCCTAGATGATTTAATCGCATAAAAGCACAAGTGTCTTCTATATCTGTGTCTAAATGAATATCAAAAGTTTTTAACCGGTAACGAGCGCCGGGGTAGATCAGTATAGAAACCAGATTGCGATCCAAAGAAGAATGGATTTGAATATCTACTTTTGCTTCATAATATCCATAGGAATGCATAACATTAAGGATGGAAGGAACATCCTCTTCTGCGCGATAACGTAGAGCGTGGATGGAATTAGGAGGCCGTTTTTTTTGCGAGCTGAGTTGAGAAGCGGATTTTACCGCTTTTAAAAGTCGAATATCTTGTATTCCTTCAAATTCCACATTATAACTAATCGCTGCAGAGATAGCTATAGGTAAAAGGCAAAAAAAAGTACTTAATTTTTTAAGGAACATATTTTACATTAACTAAGGTATGATTTTTCAGGTTAGAGATCGATCTATTTCCGTTGCAACTTTTTAAACAAAGAATCCCAAAAAATTTAGTAAAAAAGGAGCTTTTATGGTACTCATGCGGCCTCATACGAAAAAAATCTATACAGAGCTCTGTCTTGTTACACCAGGTGGTGTAAACTCTCCCGTTCGTTCTTTTCAAGCAGTAGATCTAGTCCCTTTAATTGTTCAGAAGGGAAGCGCTGATCAAATCTGGGATATCGATGGCCATAGCTGGGTTGATTTTTGTATGAGCTGGGGAGCTCTTATTTTAGGTCATGCGCCAGCTAATATTGTATCAGTTGCAACCAAACAAATCGCTTGTGGATCTAGTTTTGGTATAACAAACATATATGAAAACCAACTAGCCACAGAAATTATAAACTGCATGCCATCCATCCAGAAAATACGCTTTGTCTCTTCTGGGACAGAAGCTGTTATGAGCGCTATTCGTTTGGCTAGAGGCTATACAAATCGAAATAAAATCATTAAATTTAACGGTCATTATCATGGCCACAGTGATGCATTGCTTGTCCAAGCTGGATCAGGTGTTCTACATATGCCTGCCTCCTCTTCTTTGGGAGTTCCTAATGAGGTTATTTCTCATACCATCTCTCTTCCTTTTAACGATATAGAGACCACTCGTTGTTTTCTGCAAAAAACTGCAGATATTGCTGCTGTCATCATTGAACCCATAGCTGCTAATATGGGACTTATCCCTGCTAAGGAGGAATTTCTTCTCATGCTAAGAGAAGAAACACACAAAAAACAAATCGTGTTGATTTTTGATGAAGTAGTCACTGGATTTCGCATAGGACTCAATGGAGCTCAAGGGTATTATGGAATTGAGCCAGATCTTACTTGTTTAGGAAAAATCATAGGAGGAGGATTTCCCGCAGCTGCCTTCTGCGGAAAAAAAGAAATTATGGATTGCTTAAGCCCACTTGGGCTCGTGTATCAAGCAGGAACCCTTTCAGGTAATCCTGTTGCTATGTGTGCTGGCTTAGAAACGCTTCTTACCTTAAAACAACCCCAGGTTTATTCTCATCTTGAAACATTGACAAATGATTTTTTAAGCCCTATTAAAAATCTAATTACTAAAAAAAGTTTGCCCGTTACTCTGCACCATTTAGGTTCGATGTTTAGTTTTTTCTTTGGGGTAACCCAAGTAGAAAACCAAGAAGACCTAAAGAACTTAAATACAGATAGGTTTAAAGATTTTTTTCAATATTTGTTTCACCGTGGGATTTATTTATCCCCCTCTGCCTATGAGGTGAACTTCTTATCGCTTGGCCATACTCAAAAAAACCTAGATAAAACGCAGGAGGTGATTCTGGATTATTTAAAAAATTCTTGATTTTTGAAATAAAAGGTTAAAAAACATAGCTCATAAAATGTTATTATCAGTTATAATAGCTTACCAACTAGTAACTGATTCCTTTTTAATGAGGAGAGGCTTTTATGTCCCATTGTATTACAAACCAACTATATAGAATAGAGGATGCACCTATTGCACAAGGTAGAGTGGAATACAATGCTGGAATGTATACTATTTTTTTAGATCAGAGGCTGAAAGAAGTTTCTTCTGATACATATGACTTTCTTCATCTTCAGGGAAAAAAAATGATTGATATAACTCAAAAAGGCGTTAGTGAAGAAAATAAAAGCCAAATGCAGAAAAATGCTATAAAGCAAATAGCAGCCGGTTTGACTGTTTTTGCAGTAGGCTTAAATTATTATTCCATGAATTATTTTCCTGCAGGCTTGGCTTCTCTTCCTGTGTGGTTTTTAGCTTGTAAGCTTAAAAATTGTGCAGATGAGCGCATAAAAGCAAAAGAAGTAGATGTAAACTTAATAGAAGAGGCCTCACCAGAAACTTTAAAAGGGGGCATTCTTTTTTATAAAGCTTGGCAAAGAGTGAATCAAAAGAAAGATCCAATTTTTTTTACAAATTCTGGAGAGAGTCGATTTTCTGTTCTTGAATCAACCCCTGCTTTAGAAGGGCGCATTACTCAGCTTAAGAAAAAATTAGAAAGTCTTGAAAAGCCATGGGAGTGCACAGAAGCCAATCAAAAAACAATCAAGAAGATCGAAAAGCTTTTTTAAGAGGAATCTTTTTTTATTCTTGGTTAGTATAAAATCTTATCTTGTGTTATAAATCCATTACTAAATAAATATTTTTTGAAATTTTTTAAAAAGAATAAATTATGTTGATTAGCTTATTTGCGATATTAGGCCTGATTTTCATTTTCTTCGAATTTTTCTTAATCGGTGCTGTATTTGCTGTATTGGGTTCTTTGTTTATTGTACTAAGCTTAGGTTTGTTTTTTTTAAGCAATCCTCTTGCTTTATCTCTTCTTTATTTAACGGTAACCATTCTTGCCATAATAGGAACATGTAAAGCGGCTCTTTGGTGGATCAAAAGCTCTAAGAGACGAGGAGAGTTTTATTTACAGGATGATCAGGAAGGGTATAGCGCTTCTTTTTTTGATCATAATTTAGTGGATAAAGAAGGTGTGGCTATGACTGAGTTAAAAACTGCAGGCCATGTGTTGATTGAGAAAAAGCGCTATCAGGCTGTATCAGAGGGTGGATTTATTACAAAAGATGCCTCTATTGTAGTTGTGGGTGGAAGAGGCGCATATTTAATTGTAAAGGAGATAACGAATGGATAGCTTTGATTTAAGTGGATTTCTACTTGTTTTATGTATTGGAGTAGGTGTTGTTGGATTAATTGTTTTTTTAATGCTCTTTCGTTATGTAGGGTTGTGGTTTCAGGCTTTTGTATCAGGAGCCCCCATTTCTTTATTTAACATTGTTGGAATGAGCTTACGTAAAATTCCCTTACGCATCATGGTAAGTGCTCGCATTACTTCTTATAAAGCTGGATTAAAATCGATTACGGTTTCTGATCTAGAAACCCATTATTTAGCTGGTGGCAATGTATTTAATATTGTCAGAGCCATGATTGCAGCGGATAAAGCAAATATCCCTTTAACCTGGAGACAAGCAACAGCCATTGATTTAGCGGGAAGAGATTTATTAGAAGCGGTAAAAACCTCGGTTAATCCTAAAGTAATCGATTGCCCAGAGCGTGAGCATGGAGAATACATCACAGCTGTTGCTAAAGATGGAATTCAATTAAAATGCAGAGCGCGAGTTACAGTGCGTACCAATATCCTGCAGCTAGTTGGTGGAGCTACAGAAGAGACAATTATTGCAAGAGTAGGAGAAGGGATTGTAAGTGCAATTGGTGAAGCGCTAACTCATGCAGATGTCTTGGGTTCCCCTCAGCGTATATCCCGTCTTGTGCTAGACCGAGGATTGGATGCGCAGACCGCTTTTGAGATTTTGTCCATTGATATTGCAGATATTAGCGTTGGAGAAAATATCGGTGCTATTTTGCGTACAGATTCAGCAAAAGCAGATACAAAGATCGCACAAGCAGAAGCAGAAAAGCGTCGCGCTATGGCAGTTGCTATGGAAGGTGAAATGAGAGTTAAATTAGTCGAAGCAGAAGCTCAAATCCCTATGGCGATTGCTCAAGCATTTCGCGAAGGGCGTTTAGGGGTTATGGATTATTATCGATTAAATAATATACAAGCAGACACGCTCATGCGTAAGTCTTTAGCTAAAGAGGAAATCTGATGGATCAAGGTACGATTTGGATATTCCTGCCTATTGTATTAGCATATATTATTAATAGGATGTGCAAATCCCATAAGCATGAAGTTAAATCTACACAGCCTCCTAAGGTCCCTGCTACAATATATGCAAAGACAACTCCAATCAAACCTCAGGAAGCTCCTTCTATTTGGGAAAAGGAGGATTCTTTATTGGATAAGAACTCTAGCAGCCGAGGTAAAAGGATATTGAACCGATCTCGTTTAAGGCAATCGATTCTTACAAGTGAGATTTTAGGTAAAAAATATTAATTCTTTTCTAAGTCGCAGATCATATTTTCTCTGGTTAAGGTTCTTACCTCTACTTGTGATTCAGAGATAAGCAAGCGTTTATTGTTTATCTCTACTATGTAAAGCATGGTTTTTGGGCTCAATGTTTTTCTTTCTATAATAGTAAATGTAGAGGAGTTCCCTCCAAATTTTTTAAAATGTCCTGTTTTGAAACGACGCAGTAGCCATAAAGTTACAAAAAGCAATACAAGAGCTGCGGCAATGGTAATCCACATTCGTGTAAATGAAGCGCTGTCCGGGAAGGGCATTAACTCTTTAGAAACCGAATAGGGGAGATCGCTTGCATTGGGGTCTTGAGAAGGTGTATTTTCCATTTGAGCAAAAAGAGAAGCGCTAGATACACTAAAAACAATGAATAGATATTTGATTGTGTGAAGCATGTTATTCCTTTATGTTGAAGGTTTAAGTCTAGGGATTTTCTTAATTTCCAGGTATTATTTTGTTTTCACTTAAAGAGGTTCTTTTATGACAGAGCATCGTGGTTGGTTGGCGCTAGATATTGATGGAACTCTAACCGATCAAACGCACATTGTGCCAGAAGAAGTGGTTAATTACTTAAAAGAGCTACACGCTAAAGGATGGGAAGTATTTATTATTACAGGACGCACTCTTTCCTTTGCTAGACTAGCATTAGAACTCTTTGATTTTCCTTTTTATTTAGCTGTTCAAAATGGAGCAGATGTTCTTTATACCCCCAATCAAGAATTGGTCATTCGTCATTATCTAAGCCCTGATGTTATCCCTAATTTAGAAGCTTTGTGTTCTGAATGTGCAGAGGATTTTCTTGTTTATGCAGGTTGGGAAAAAGGAGATTTTTGTTATTACCGACCTCACCTATTTTCTCAGAAAATCCAAGCACATGTAGATATGATGAAACAGCTTTCTTTAGAGCCTTGGCAAGCTGTTAAGAGCTTTTCTTTTGCTGATCATTTACGTTTTCCTTTAATTAAATGTTTAGGGACTAAAAAAGAAATGACTCTTGTATATGAAAGTCTAAAAGATGATAAACGCCTATCTATTACTTTGATCCGGGATCCTCTTGCCGAAGGTGTATATTTAAATTTAATTACACATCCAGAAGCGACAAAAGGAAACGCTTTAAAGAATGTAATCAAGCAAACAGGCAAAACAGGCAAGGTGGTTGCAGCAGGAGATGATTTAAATGATATAAGCATGCTAGAGAGAGCTGATGTCAAAATTGTCATGGATTCAGCCCCTTTAGAGATGCATGATTTAGCAGACATTATTGCCAAACCCTCTTACCAGTATGGAATTATTGAAGCTTTACAAAAAGCGCTTAGTGAACTGCACCCATAGGATGCAGTGCTTGACTATCAACAGCTATTCCCATAGCATGCAATCCATTGTCCACGTAAAGAGTGACACCTGTAATGCCAGAGGCTAAAGGAGACAGAAGAAAAGCAGAGCTATTGCCTATTTCTTCTGCAGATAGGTTTTTAACCAGAGGAGCATTAGCTTGAGAATAAGCAATCATATCATCGATGAATCCAATAGCTCGAGCAGCTCTGCTGGCTAAGGGTCCTGCAGAAATTGCATTAACGCGGATTCCCCATTTTCTTCCTGCTTCCCATGCTAGTGTGCGCGTATCGCTCTCAAGCGCTGCTTTGGCAGAACTCATCCCACCACCATAGCCTGGCACAACACGCTCAGATGCTAAATAAGTTAAAGTTAGGACTGCTCCATCTGCACTCATAATGGGCCCAAAATACGCAAGCAAACTGATAAAAGAGTAACTAGAAGCGCTTAAAGCTGATAAATATCCTTTTCTAGATGTCTCTAAAAGAGGTTTTTTCACTTCAGGCGCATTAGCCAAAGCATGCACTAAAATATCAATGGTTCCAAAATCATCTGCTACGTTAGAAGCCACTTCAGAAATGGTATATTCAGAAGCGTCTTGATAGCGTTTATTTGAGCGGATTTCTTCAGGTACATCTTCTGGTTTATCAAAAGATGCATCTAAAGGGTATATTTTTAAATATTGCATAAGGCTTCCATCGGAGAGCATACGGGAAGCATCAAATTTTCCTGCATTCCAAGCAGAGGTGAAAATCTTTAAAAGAGGAGTCCAAGTACCGATGATAATCTCAGCACCTGCTTCTGCAAGCGCTTTAGCGATTGCCCAGCCAAAGCCTTGGTCATCTCCAATTCCTGCAATAAACGCCTTCTTGCCTTTTAGGTTGATCGGAAGCATAAGGAAGTTCCTTTTACGGTTAATTTTTTAACTAAAAAGAAAAGTGTAACAAACTAAGAAAAATTACTCAATCTTTTAAAGAGGAAAAATTGCTCAAAATACTATGAGAAGGGGATTTTAGCTCTTAAAACCACCTGTAAATATATTTTTCATTAAAATAATTTAGAAGTTTAATTATTTTACATTAAAAATCATTATAATATTTTTTAAATATACGCCAGTTTAACGTAAGATCTATCATAACATATTGAAAAAGAGCCTTTTATCGTTTATGATATTTTGATTCATACACTCAAAAACAAAAAAGGCTCAAAATGGACGAACTAGCAATTACTGAAT
>JBAUFS010000107.1:0-9911 GCA_049679255.1 Candidatus Rhabdochlamydia sp. | reverse complement strand
TTCCAAAAAATTTAGTTAATTCATCAAGTTAATTCAAAGTTCATAGTACTTTTTATGTTAAAAATGCCTATTTCAGATCATTTTAGAAAAATATCCGCAATTATTGCACAAACTGCTCAATCTGGGTACAAAATGACTATTGTCGCTTAAACAAACATAATATTGGTCATCTAGACAAAAACTGCTTTTTACAGTTAAAGAATCAGTTGGTTCTGCTTGAACTTTTCTATGAAGAAAAGACAACATGCTGAAAAAAACAACTCCTAGTAATAATCTTCTTAATATATTCATAAGTACTCTCTATCAATTGGCATTCTATTTTGCTTACAGAAAAAAGAGGCTAAAGGTTGTATTAAAAAGATTCAAGATTTTAATACAAGAAAAACCCTGTCCGTATAGATATGAAGCTTTTAAACCATTGCTGTTTTTGGGAAAAATTATTATTCTCTCTATAAATTTTGGATGAGAATATGAAAAGAAAAAGTATCTGGATTTACCTTTTGCTGTTGATTACTTTCTCTTACATCTTATTGCTATGGCTCAAGAGCCATCGCTCTCCACAATTATTAGGAAGATGCGTTCACCGCATAGATACCTCTGAGAAAGTAGTTGCTTTGACTTTCGACGATGGTCCTTCTTTTTATACAGAAGAAATTTTGGATATTCTTCGTTTACATAAAGCACAAGCAACCTTCTTTTTGTTGGGACAAAACATTGAGCAATTTCCAGTTCTTGTACAACAAATCTATAAAGAAGGACATGAAATTGGTAATCATAGCTATTCCCATCAACCCCTTATTTTTAAATCTTACGCCTTCATACGAGAAGAAATCGAAAAAACAGATCAGCTTATCAAGAAATCTGGCTACCAAGGTATCATTCATTTCAGAGCGCCCTATGGAAGAAAACTTATTGGGCTTGCCTGGATTCTCTATAAATCCAAAAGGCCACACATCCTCTTCGACGTGATCCCAAACGATTGGGCCTGTCCCGGTACTGCTATTATCGTAAATCGTATTCTAGCTCAAACAAAACCTGGCTCAATTATTCTTTTTCATGATGGAAATGGGGACAATGTAGTACAAGATAGATCGCAGACTATTCAAGCCCTACCCCTTATTATTAAAGAATTAAAAGAAGCTGGATATCAATTCGTCACGATTTCAGAGCTTTTAGATAAGACAGTTTTTTAATCAAAGCATCTTAATTTCAAATATATTCTAAAATACATAAGTTACTTACAGTAAGTATATTAAAACAAAAAAAGGAATATTTTATAGCATAAATGCTATCAATTTTCTTATTTTTTATGCTTTATTAGCATAAAATTCATTGATTTCTATAGCAAATATGCTATTGTAAAAAATTATGAGGTAAACATGAAATCCTATTCTCCTTCAGAAAAGCTTCTTATTGAAGAAATTATGCATGCATTGCAGAAAGTAAAAATAGCTATTAGAAACCTTTCTGTTGGAGCTCTTATTAGCTCTATTCGAATACAGCTAGGAATGTCTCAAAAGGCTCTAGCAAAACGAGCAGGCATACCTCAGTCGACAGTTTCTCGGGTCGAACAAGGACAGAGCGGAAATTTATTCACATTGAATAAAATTCTTGAGGCAATTTCATGCGACCTTGTAATTGCACCTCTATTACATGACTCAATTGATGCGATTCGACGCAAGCAAGCAAGAAAGGTCGCTGAAAAACAAGTACGTTATCTCAAAGGAACAATGAATCTAGAAGATCAACAGCCTGACTCTCGATTTATTGATGAGCTAATTAAACAAGAAGAAGAACGTCTCTTACAAGGACCCAACGCTAAATTATGGGAAGAAAATGTTTAAAAGTTTTAGATTTCCTGAAGATGCTACTCCTATAGATGATTGTAGTGGACTCATTCCAACTTGGGTTCATCATTTAAGGGATCTCAATAGAGTAGAAGCTGAAAATATCCTGAATGCACAAAGAAAATATCTTATAAAACCTGTTCACGATCCGAAAAATTGGTTTCAAGTAGCAGAGCTAAGAAAAATTCATAAAGCTATGTTTGGGAATATTTGGAAATGGGCAGGGACTTACCGAAAATCAATTACCTCAATAGGTATCAATCCCAGGTTGATCCCTTCTCAGCTAGCAGAATTTTGCTTTGAAGTAATTTCCTGGTTACAATATCCGGTGGAACTCACTTTCTTGGAAATGGCTGCAAGAGTTCATCATCGATTAGTTTTTATTCATCCTTTTGAGAATGGAAATGGTCGTTTTTCTCGTTTAATAGCCGATCGTTTTCTTCTTGCTTTTAGATGCTCACACCCCATATGGCCAAATGATTTGAATCAAGGATGTGTGTCCCGAAAAGATTATATTCTAACGCTTAAGAGTGCAGATAAAGGCAACTATGCACCTTTAGTTGACTTTATGATAAACCTAGGAGCAAGTGACCCCACCTTAAGCGAGTTAATTAGAAATAATTTTTACAGGACTTATCTAAAAGGGGAAAAAGGAATTGCCATGGTAAATGCTTTACTTAGAAGAGGAGGCAATTCCAATGATCAAACTTCTAATGGTGATCGATTGTTGCAATTAGCCGTAAAGGCTGGTTTAGATGAAATTACTAAAGTCTTAATAGCTTCGGGAGCTGAAATAGACGTCAAAGATCGAAGTGGTTTAACACCCTTTCAAGTTTCTGTTGTGCAAGAAAATAAAGTACTTGCAGATTTCTTATTATCAAAGGGAGCAAAGCAACAACCTCCTCCAGGGCCAGGCTATATGAAGTATAATAAATTATATCGAAAATGAAAGCAGTTGGAATGCACCTAGAACTTTTACTTGTAAAAAGCTAGCAAAAAAGCCTCTTTCAATCTACTCAAAAACAGTTTATAATTTGAAGGGTTAAGAAATATCTAATATACTTCCCATATGAATGATACTCAAATCACTTTAACCACTTCTCGACTCATACTTCGCATTCCCACTGAAGGCGATAGTTTTGAATTGCAAGCTTTTGAAGAACGAAATATGAGCCATCTTATCTCTTGGAGACCAACGCTGCAAGAGTTTAATTTAGATCATACTACTCAGATAATGAAATGGAAGGAAGAGTTTAGAGAAAATAGAGCTATTCGTTTTTTACTATTTCTTCGAGAGTATCCTGAAGGTGAAATAATCGGTCTCTGCAATTTTTCTCAGATTTTTCGAGGCTCTTTTCAAGCCTGCTATTTAGGGTATCAAATAGATGCTGCATATGAAAGAAAAGGTCTTATGTCAGAGGCTGTAGAAAGAGGCATTCAATATATGTTTGAAGAACAAAACATTCATCGAATTATGGCCAATTACATGCCCTCAAATACAAGAAGTGCTCAGCTGCTGAAAAAACTTGGATTTACTATTGAAGGTCGAGCAAAAAAATATCTGCTTATTAATGGTCAATGGGAAGATCACATTTTAACTTCTTTGACAAATCAAGGCTGGGTTTTTATTTAGGGCTTGATCAACGAGCTAAATAGATTATTTTTAAAAGCATCTTTCAATCTTGAAATACGAGTAGAACTTAAAGAAAAACCTAAAAGAAATGACTAGACGCATTCAGAACTATGGAAATTGCAGAGCTGCTTCAAACAACTCTCTATATACAAGGTATTTTACGAAGAGAATGAAATCGACACAATAGAAATATCCAGCGAGAGATAAAACTCTGCAACCTAAGCATGATTCTTGCAATTGGATATCAAGTTCGTTCTCCTCGAAGTACACAATTTTGCAGATGGGTAACAGCTCATTTGCAATGAGTACCTGATTAAAGGTTTTATATTGGATACTGTTTGGCTTAAAGAACCAGGTAATTGGGATTATTTTTAACATAAAAATCCCTTGGAGTTGTGTTAAACTGAAAATCTATAAGAAAACTAGCGAAAAATGAATAAAAAATAATTTGTTAACATGCTAAAAGCATCTGCTCCATGAAGGCAGACTCTAGTTGGCCAAGTGCATGAAATTTGCGTATCTTCTATTTTTTTTATTTGACATATGTCAAAACAGGAGCTATTCTGAATAGAAGATAAAGGAATGGAATGCACAATTGGACCGTGAACTTTTCCATAAAAGCTGGAAAGCAATACCAAAAACTCAAACGGAGCGGCTCAAGACCATCTATTAATGATATAATAGACTTCCTTGTGCTTGACCTGCAAAAAAATGGTCCACAGCTACCCGACTGGCCTCATTTTAGTTCCTTGGAGACAAACCATTTCCATTGCCACCTCCACAGAGGCAAACCGACTTATGTCGGCATGCTGGAGAATTATAGACAAAAAAACTAAATACATTGAGGTATACTATGTCGGCACACATGAAGGCGCGCCTTACTAGGAAAGCAACCTACAAAGTCTTCTTAGAAATTGGTAAAGCAAAAAAACTGATTCTTATCCCTGCTAAGCACTTGCAAAAGCTTGAAGATTTTTTGGAAAAATATGGTGAATCGGAGTCCATCCTTTGGGAAGATCTTGCTAAAGACCGGATTGCCAAATACAAAAAATCTGGACTTGCTCTGCGTGGTGCCCGCTATCGCGAAGGTCTCTCTCAAAAAGAGCTTTCTAAACGCACTGGCATTAGTCAAGAAAACATCTCCAAAATGGAAAATGGACAAAGGTCCATTGGCGAAAAAGTAGCTAAAAAGCTGGCTAAGGTTCTCCTTATCGATTTTGAGTTACTGATTGATCCTAATTAAGCATAACTGTATTTATCAGCGTAAGCTCATCTTCATTACAAACGATCCTCATATTCTTCATGATGAATGGTGCCAGCGCCAATGACATAATAGATATTATCAAAAATCTTCTAGATATTCTCATGTGACAAAAGAAGGCGGATACTGAACCATTGGAATTTCTCCTATGATTTAATAGGAGGAGCCAAGTAAGTATACATTCAGCAATTTTCTAATGGTTATTTAAATACTTTTTTCATAGAAGAAATGGGGGCGATTGGACTCGAACCAACGAAGGTCTAGGACCGAGAGATTTACAGTCTCTTGCAATTGCCACTATGCGACACCCCCTAGAAACAATGCTGGAGAAAGGAATCGAACCCTCAACCGTCCGCTTACAAGGCGGATGCTCTACCGTTGAGCTACTCCAGCAATTAGATGAAAACTTTATAGCAAAGAGCTGTTTTACCCTCAAGAGTTATCTGAATTTTTATTTTCAGGAGGGCTAACATTTCTAGTTCTTTGAAAAAGAGAAGAAACCTTCCCAGATGACGTTGGGGGTTGTTGTAGGGAGACCCTCTCTGGGCTTAGTGCCTTGGTTTTTCCTTTGCTTTCACAACATTTTTTAAATTTTTTCCCTGAGCCACAAGGGCAGGGATCATTTCGGCCTGTCTTATTCATTATTACCTCAAAAATAGGCGCTAGGATATCCTAAGTCGCATAAAAAGAGCAATCGTGAAATAATGTTGCTTTCGAAAATCTTAAAAGACTTTTACATATGATAAATTTACCTATTCCCCTAGCTACTCCTCCCTGGACTGGTTTAGGCCGTAAGCTAGAAAGCTTATGTCGCAAGGCTTTATACGAATATCAACTATTAGAAGGAATTGATAAATTAGCAGTTGCTTTAAGCGGGGGCAAAGATAGCTTAAGTTTATTATTTCTACTCAAAGCAATTTTAGGAAGAGGATTTCCTCCCATCCAACTACACGCTATTCACATTGGGGGAGCTTTTTCTTGCGGAGCTGGAATAAGCAGCTCCTTCCTAAAAGGGATTTGTGAAAAGTTAGATGTCCCTCTTACCATTGTGAATGTAGATCAGGATATAGATACATTGCAATGCTACTCTTGTTCGCGCAATAGAAGAAAAATTCTCTTTGAAACAGCAAAAAGCGTTCAAGCAACGACTATTGCTTTTGGCCATCATCGCGATGATAGCGTAGAAACGCTTTTTATGAATCTTATGCATAAAGCAGAATTTGCTGCTATGCTGCCTAAAGTTCCTATGCACGATTATGGTGTTACCATCATTCGACCCTTAATCTATGTGCCCGAAGAGTATTTAATACAATTTGCTAAATTCTATGAATTTTCAAGAGTTGTTTGCCAATGTCCAGTAGGCCAAAGATCTATGCGTAAAACAGTGAAAAATCTATTAAAAAACATACAAGAGAATTTTCCTAATGCAGCTGATAATTTAGCCATAGCCTCTCGTATTTACGGCTCTCAAAAAGCTTTAAAAAAACCTTAAACTCTGCTTTACTCCATCAAACTATGTATATATCTGAATTATTCGCTGTCATTTGTTACTTTTTTTTACTAACCCTTATTGCCATCTATTCCTATAAGCGCCATCTAACTGCCACGGATTTTATCATTGGCAGTAGATCTTTAAATTACTGGCTAACTGCATTAGCAGCTCATGCTAGTGATATGAGCAGCTGGCTATTTATGGGTTATCCGGCAACGATTTTTGTAGCAGGTTTATTTAATGCTTGGGCTGCTATTGGTTTGATACTGTTCATGTTTTTAAATTGGCAATTAATCGCGCCTAAATTAAGAACAACAACTGAAGAGTACAATAGTTTAACCCTATCTTCTTTTTTTGAAAGTAGATTAGCTGATACCTCTGGGCTTATTCGTGTGTTTACTGCTACTATGTCGATTGTTTTTTATACCATTTACATCTCAGCTGGACTCGTTGGGCTCGGTATTCTCTTAGAGGTCCTCTTTCAAATCCCTTATTCTTGGGGGATTTTTATGGGAATTTCTATTGTTGTTCCTTATGTATTTGTAGGAGGTTATTTAACGCTTGCTTGGATTGATTTATTTCAAGGAATTTTTCTCATGTTGGTGATTGTAGCCACTCCACTTTTTTTACTGAACAAGCTAGGTGGATGGGATCATCTGTTTCAAGTTGTCCATGCAAAAAATTTATCCTTATCTTTATTTCCCGATTTCTCTTTTCACTCTATTTTACAGATTATCTATATGGTATTTGGATGGGGTCTGGGCTATTTTGGCCAGCCTCATATTATCACTAAATTTATGGGAATTAGAGATGTAAAAGAAATGAAAAAATCCCAATACATTGGAATGAGTTGGATGATTCTTTCTATTAGCGCTTCTACTTTAGTTGGCCTAGTTGGTATTTTATATTTCCAACAAGGCCTAGAAGATCCTCAACAGCTTTTTATCTTAATGGTAAGAGATTCTTTTGCCCCCTTTTTCGTAGGCTTTATTTTATGCGGTGTATTAGCTGCTACAATTAACGCAATGAGCGCTCAGGTATTAGTTCTTTCTTCTAATATTTCAGAAGATTTTTATAAACGCTTAATCCGTAAAACGGCCTCATCCAAGGAGAGATTAGTAGTTGCACGAATAGGGATTATTCTGGTTGGGTTCCTTGCATTTTTTATTGCTTATGCAAAAATAAGTACTATCTATTCACTTGTAATGTATGCGTGGTCCGGTTTAGGCTGTTCTTTTGGACCTTTAATTCTACTATGTCTATACTGGAAAAAAACAAATAAATATGGAGCTTGGGCAGGAATTTTAACAGGTGGCATTACAGCGGCTATTTGGCCTTATTTTAATGCTAAAATACCATCCATGATCCCCGGATTTTTTATGGGATTAATTGCCATTTATGCAATTTCTAAATTAACTCAAAATAAAATTCCTCCATCAACCCTACAGGAGATATAATGCAAAAAAAACCTTACATTCTAATCACAAATGATGATGGGATCGAAGCCCCAGGGCTTTTTGCCTTATATCAAGCTGTTTGCAGCTATGCAGAAGTTGTTATTATAGCCCCTGCATCGGAACAATCTGGCGTGGGAACCGGTATCTCTTTAAGAAACCCTTTACAAATTCAATCTGTTGTTTGGCCAAATAATGCAGCTGCATGGAAAGTAACAGGCACTCCTGCTGATTGTGTGCGTTTAGGTCTGCATACTATTTTGGATCGAACTCCTGATCTTATTCTATCTGGAATCAATCGAGGATCTAACGCGGGAAGAACTGTTCTCTATAGCGGCACCGTTGGTGCTGTTATTGAAGGAACGATGAAAAATGTCCCTGGGATTGCTTTTTCCTCCGTCAATTATAAGAACCCCAATTATGAGCAGTTTAAAGAATTTGTGCAGCCTATTGCTTCACAATGTTTAACCCAACCACTGCCCAAAGGAACTTTGCTGAATGTGAATTTCCCCAATGCAGAAAAAATTCAAGGTATAAAGCTAGCTCATCAAGGGATGGGTTATTGGATGGAAAATCCAGAACAAAGACTCCATCCAGAAGGACATGAATATTATTGGCTAGGAGGAAAATGGAGTACACATGAAGAAGATGAAGGAAGCGATGTGTATTTACTAGAAAAAGGATACGTCACAGCCGTTCCTATTCATATCAATCAGCTAACAGATAAAGCATTGCTTTTAGAAAGAAAGCAGCCTTTTGAGCATTTTGTGAATTCTAAGCCAACCCTCACCGAGCTTTAACTTGTTTCTTTACAATTTGTCTTTCCCATGCATCTAAACGCAGAAAAGCCTGTTTCTGCGTTCTTTCTACGATTTCTCTTCCACCCTCTATCTCATAAAGCCTTTTTAACTCCTCTTTTAAAGCTATACTATAAAAAGAAGGATAAAATTCTTTGGCTTCTAAACTACTTTGTTGAAATTTACGAGCCGCTATCATTAAATCGACTAAATCTTCAAAATGTTGTCTTAAACTAGGTTGAGCTTGCAGCAATTGCTGACGATCCTGAATACACTTCAATGTATTAAGCATTTTTCGACAATGAGCATCCCCTTCCAGTTGAAAATCTTCATAGGAACTAGGGTTGCATCCTAGTAGCATAAGAAAGGCTAGAAAAAACTTCTTCATATTTTTTTTATGTTGATGAACATTTATATTCAATCAAAAGCAGCATTTGTTAACTCTAAATATCTAATGCAGTAAATTTAAAATACAGTCTAAAGTTCTTCTATTTGAAATTTTTTTGGAAGAAAAACGCTTATGTATTTGAATTACGTCTTACTGGTAGAGCAACTGGTAGTAAATGAGGAGCAACTGGTAGTAAATGAGGAACAACTGGTAGTAAATGAGGAACAACTGGTAGTAAATGAGGAACAACTGGTAGTAAATGAGGAACAACTGGTAGTAAATGAGGAACAACTGGTAGTAAATGAGGAGCAACTGGTAGTAGATAAGTGTTTTTAGAAGGTGGCGGCAAATCAGCAGGGTCTAAATATGTTAATGGTAGATTAGGAGAAGATAAAGAGCGGCGCAGAGGAATAAAAGAAGTGGTTTCTATTAGCTTCTTTATCGAATGTACTGAATGATGTATTTCTTTGATTTTTTTTAAAAAAATTTTAGATATGGCTATAACAGACAAACAACCTAATGTAAAACCTAAACAAGTATATCCAAGAGCATGAAATACCTTGCTTTCTACTCCTAAATCAACAGAGCTTGCTACTGTAAGCCCTAATGCTGTTGAACCACTTATTCCTCCAAGAACTAATAAACGCCTTAATACCGCTGTGTACGTCGCATCAGCTTCTTTCTTCAAGGCTTCTGGAATTTTTTGCACTCCGAGATCACTTGCTCTACGCGCAGGTTCTACTCTTATATTTACAGTCTGCTGTTGCAAACTATGTTGTAATTCAGTTGATATTATTGGTGAAACCATTACAAACCTCCTGTAAATAATAAATATTAAATAATTTATTTATATTTTTTGAAAGTTGAAAGATACGGAGAGGCGCAAAAAAGATTCAAAAAAACCAACTACTGATACGCCAGTTTAACGTAAGATCTATCATAACATATTGAAAAAGAGCCTTTTATCGTTTATGATATTTTGATTCATACACTCAAAAACAAAAAAGGCTCAAAATGGACGAACTAGCAATTACTGAAT
>JBAUFS010000106.1:0-21200 GCA_049679255.1 Candidatus Rhabdochlamydia sp. | reverse complement strand
TGAAAGAAATTGAGGATTTGCTTAACAATCGGCCTAGAAAAGTGTTACAATTTCGTACACCCATAGAGGTCTTCAATGAATGTAGATTGAAGTCTGCAGTTGTCGCACTTTAGAGTTGAAAAGGCGTGTTAAAAATGCCTATTTCAGATCATTTTAGAAAAATATCCGCAATTATTGCACAAACTGCTCAATCTGGGTTGTAATATCAATTTCAAACTTATCGCATAAATCGGTAATAAGAGAGATCATTTCAAGAGACGACAATCGAAGCTCCTCCTGCAAGAAGCTATTTGGACTTATTTTACTTAGGCCTTTTCTCAAGAGAAGCCATTATGGCCTTCCAATCTTTCTATTCTTGCTTCTAAAGGAGGGTGAGTGGCAAACCAGCGGGTGATACTACGTTTTTCAGGGGTGGAGATTTTAAATGCCTGGAAAGCTGCAACGGCTGTTTGAGGGTCTTGGGTCCGTACATTTTTTTGTAATGCTCTCAAAGCAGCTATCATATTTTCTCTGCCTGCTAAAAAAGCGCCACCGCGATCTGCTCTAAACTCTCTAAAACGAGAAAAAGCACAGATAATTAAAGATCCTAAAACCATAAAGATCACTTCAAATAAAAAGACGAAGATCATATAGCTGATATAAGATCCTCCAGAAGAATTGCTTCTGCTTTTGCCAAGTCCTGAGCAGATATAGGCAAGCACTCTAGCTAAGAACATGACAAAGGCGTTAATAACACCTTGTAATAAGGTCATTGTGACCATATCTCCATTTTGAATGTGAGCCATTTCATGTGCAATAACCCCTTCTAGTTCTTTGTCAGACATACGGTTTAACAAACCGCTTGACACAGCAATTAAGCTACGTTTTTTGGTAGGGCCTGTAGCAAAAGCATTTAATTCAGGGGAATTATATATCCCTACTTGAGGAAAATCCGATAGGTTTGCATCTCGAGAAAATTTATGCACAATTGTCAATAATCTCTGTAAACTAGGATCTTTGGTATTAGAATCAATCAGCTGTATTTTCATCATCCATACAGCGATTTTACGAGAAAGTAAAAGAGAAATAAAGGCCCCTCCCATACCCCATACAAAACAGAAGATCATTAAAGAGTAGAGATTTAAGCCATAGGATTGTAAATAAGGCTTTATGTTAAAAATGCTTAGAAAAAAAGAAAGAGTAATAACAACTAGAAAATTTACCAGTAAAAATAAAAAAACTCTTTTAGCAATAGCCATTTTTTTCTCCTTATAATCTCATCTATTATCCACTTTTTACTGTTGTTATGTCAATAACCTATGTGGTATTTTCAGCCTGAAATAGGATTAAAAAATATAAATATTTTAAAAATTTTTTTAATTTGTAGTTTTTTTAAATAACGCTGGACTTTCTTCGATTTTTCTTTACATATTAATTACTGTTAAAGCATCTAGTTTCCACGTAAATGCATAACTCTAACGTGGAGTTGTGGTTTTTTCAATATAGATGTCAACCTTGAGAATTATAGATGGTCATTGATCTAAATAGTTTTTATCTTCCAGAAGACAAAGAAAAAGAAAACAATGGATTGTTTATTATGATAACTTGTGCTGCGCCATCTGAAGATGGTAAAATGCAAGTGGAAATGACGTATGAAGGAGATCCTTTTGTGCTCTTATACATTTTAAAAAAAGCTCAAGAGCAATTTGAACAAAATGATGACATGTCTTAGTATTTTTTTAGAACTTAAGTTGTAAGGATAATGACTTATGCAAACACTTGCTTTTGAAGATTGGTATAAAAATCATCAAGAGAGAATCTTAAGTGATTTTTTTACATTTTTACGCTTTCCAAGTATTAGTACGAATAAGAAATATGAACAGGATATTAGAAAAACAGCAAGCTGGCTTAGTGAACACATGAAGGGAATCGGACTAGAGGTAGATATATGGGAAACCTCTCATTTTCCTGTTGTATTTGGTTCTTATTTAAAAGCAGGTCCTAATAGACCTACATTGCTTATCTATCATCATTATGATGTACAACCAACTGATCCCCTAGACTTATGGGAAAATGATCCTTTTGAACCAATTATTAAAAAAAACTGCGTGTATGCGCGTGGTGCTTCAGATAATAAAGGGCAATGCTTTTATTCTTTAACCGCTTTAAAAGCTTATTTGGAGTTAAGTGATCGGATTGAACTAAATATTAAAATAGTCATTGAAGGGGAAGAGGAATCAAGCAGTAAAGGAATAAAGGGGATTCTTAAAGCAAAAGCCCAAGAGTTAAAAGCGGATTACCTTGTCGTTGTAGATGCAGGAATTTCTCATATAGAATCCCCTGCGATTACTTTAGGAATAAGAGGAATGCTATCTCTTGAAATAGAATGTAAAAATTCTTTTGTGGATTTACACTCAGGAGTGCATGGGGGGATTGCTTTAAATCCTAATCGCGTTTTAGCAGCGTTGATAGCAAATATGTGGCAATCCTCTGGTAGAGTAGCAATTCCTCACTTCTATGATGATGTAGAGCCTGTAAAGAAATGGAGAGATTCATTGGCTATGACTTTTGATCAGGATTTATATACCAAAGAGTTTGGTGTACATGCTTTTTCTCATGAAGAAGGGTATTCTCTTCGAGAATCAAACTGGTTAAGACCTAGTTTAGAAGTCAATGGAATATGGGGAGGGTATATAGAACCCGGCTTTAAAACAGTGATTCCCTCTAAAGCACACGCTAAGATTTCCTGTCGTTTAGTTCCTAATCAGAACCCCCAAAAAATTGCTCAAAACATCGTAGAATACTTCAAAAAAAATGCTCCACCAGGAATCGAAATTTCTGCAGAAATAGGGGAAGGATATAAAGCTTTTTGTTGTTTTCCTGATTCAGTGATTGCCAAAACAGCTGTTTTAGCGTATGAAGAAATATTTAAAAAACCATGCAAATATATTGCATGTGGAGCAACAGTTCCCATTGTACCAGAGCTAGCAGCAGTCAGCTTAGCCGAAACAATACTGATGGGAGTAGCGTTAGAAACCGATAATATTCACGCTCCCAATGAGCATTTTAGCATGGATTGTTTTAAACTAGGCTTTCTAGTGATGACAAGTCTTTTAACTCGATTATCGCAAAGAGTGGAACAGGGAGAAGATGGTTTATGTGGAAACTCAAAAGAGCAAGAAAGGAGAATAAAGAAACCGTAAATACCTTGGTTCTATGGGGTAATTTAGGCCTTGTGTTTTTTTTAGCAGCTCTAAGCTGTTTACTATGTAAATACACACAAATCTTTTTCTGCTTATTTTTTGTTTCAGCCTTTGGTTTCATGATAACCTTTTTCTGGAAAACTAAAGGGTTTTTATGTGGTATCTGTTTGATTACAACTATTTTGATTAGCTTAAATACGTCTAATAGGATTGAATTATGGAATGTTCTTTTTGCTATATCGATTATGCTTTCTTGGTTACTCTTATTATTAGGACGTCAAGAAGTCTCTTTTTATTTTAAAAATCAAACCCTTAAAGAACAAGACTTAGAAGGGAAATGTATATTTCTACAGAAAAAAATAGATCAGCTGCAAGAACTACTAACTTTTAAAAAAGATCTGCAAAAAAAACAGCAAGAAGCTGTGTTTTTAAAAAAGCAGCTAGAAGAATTAAGAGTTAAGCTATTGAGAGAGAAAAAAGAAAAAGAGATCTGGCAAAAAAGACATTACACAGTTGTTCAAGAAATATCTAGCCATCAAAATAGAGAGAAAAAACTGCAGAGTGCATTAAAAAACGCATTTCATATGCAAGCTGAATCTACAAAGAATTTTCAAGAAAAAACCCATCTTTTAGATCAAACAAGAAAACGTGTATTTCATCTAGACAATGCATTACTTGCCTTAGAAAGAGATTATAGGGAAAAAGAGTTTGATCCTCAAATAGCTGATTTTATGAGCCATACTATACAGATGCAAAAGATACAATCTAATTTAGAGTTTGAAATTTCCTTGCTCGAAGAAATTATTTGTAGTGTTTGCAATCAGAAAAAAAAGATAAATCCCAAAAACACCGCAAAGAAAACCATCTCAAAGCTTTTACAAAATATAAATTCTAATCAAAGCTTGTCAAAATCTCGCAGCCCTCTTCTGTAATGAGAAAAGTATGTTCCCACTGTGCGCTTGGTTTTTTATCCACTGTACGTGCTGTCCATTTATCTTCTGCGTCGATCACTATATCAGCAGAGCCCGCATTAATCATAGGCTCTATAGCAAAAGTCATTCCGGCGGCCAAAGGAATCTTAATCGTATTATAACTATGAGGGATTAGGGGAGGCTCATGTAAATGTACGCCTATTCCATGTCCTACAAATTGATGAACAACGGAGCATTTATGTAAATCTGCATACATCTCGATTTTTTCAGCAATTTCACAAATGAATAAACCTGGTTTTAAGATTTTAAATACTTCGTGTAAACATTCATAAGACACTCTAATCACTTTGCTTTTTTCTGCATCGATAGGTTCAAGGGCAATCATTTTACTACAATCACCATAATAACCATTTAAATTACAGGTAATATCAACATTAATAATATCGCCTTGTTGTAGGGGGATATCATTAGGAATTCCATGACACACAACATCATTAACTGAAGTACAGATGCTTTTAGGGAAAGGAGGGGTGCCGTATCCTAAAGGAGCAGGAATAGCATTTGCTTCGAGCATGAGACTATGTGCATAATTATTTAGTTCATTGGTTGTAATACCAACTTTTACTTGAGCACAGGTTTTGCTTAAGATAGTAGCTGCTAAACGACATGAACTGCGAATAGCTTCAATCTCCTTTTTTGTTTTTAAAAGAATTCCATATTTTTTGCGATACTGATAAAAGATGAGCTCTTGCTGAATCGGAATGGTAAATGAAAGGGAATTATTTTGGGTGCACATGTGAAAAAAGAGTATAATCTGGAATTGTCAAAATTTCATAACCGGTTTCGGTAATTAAGAAGGTATGTTCCCATTGCGCACTTGGCTTTTTATCAACTGTTCTACAAGTCCAATGGTCTTTATCAATATATCCACTGCGCTTACCCGCATTAATCATAGGTTCAATGGTTAAAGTCATACCAGCTGCTAAAGGAATCTGTGAGTGATTATAATGATGAGCAACCTGGGGCTCTTCATGAAATCCAATCCCTACTCCATGACCTACAAATTGATCTACGACAGAGCAATTTTGAGAAGAAGCGTAGGATTCAATGGCTTTACCAATCTCACATAGTTTATTATTGGGTCTTAAAACGTGTGCTGCTCTGTTTAAGCATTCTAAAGAAACATCAACTACTCTGCGTTTTTCAGCATCAATAGGTTCAAGAGTAACCATTTTACTACAGTCGCCATAGTATCCATTTAAAATACAGGCTACATCGATATTGATAATGTCACCTTGCTGCAGAGGAATATCATTGGGAATTCCATGACAAATCACATCATTGAGCGATGTGCAAATGTGTTTAGGAAAAGGAGGCTCTCCATATCCTATACAACAAGAGATCGCATTTTTTTCTTCGAACAGCTCTTTTGCATATCGATCTAGTTCATTTGTGGTAACCCCTACTTTTGTCATAGAGCAGAGCTTATCTAAAACTGTAGCAGCAAGCCTACATGCATGACGAATGCCAACTATTTGTTCTTCATTTTTTAAAATGATTCCATATTTCTTCAAATACTGTTCTTTAAGGGATTGTTTAGGGTAGTGGCATTTTTTCCATTTTTTTTGACTACCACACCAGCAAGGATCGTTACGCATCATTGTTTAGCCTCTAATAACATACTTTTTTTAATAATAAACCATGAGCTGGGGCTGTCATTCCTATTCGAGTACGATCTTTGCTCATTAAAAAGTTTGAAACCTGATTAACAGCTAGCTTAGAACAGCCTATATACACTAAGGTTCCTACTAAATTTCGAACCATTTTATACAGAAAGTGATCTCCAAGAATGATAAACCGCACTCTGTCTTTAGAAAGAGGTGAAATGGATAGCTCTTTTATATCGCAAATAACATTGCGATCCCAGCTAGGTCTTTGATTACAGAAAGCTGAGAAATCATGTTCCCCTATTAAACTGCGAGCTGCTTCTTGCATATCATCAAATTCTAAAAAATGAGGGAAATGCCAAGAAGTTCTGCGAAAAAAAGGATTTTGCACTTTCCCAAAGCACACATGGTACCAGTATTCTTTTTTCACACAGTTTAAAGTAGGGTGAAATTGTATAGGTGCTTCTTCTAATTTTAAGACAGAAATAGTTTCATCTAAAAGACTATTTAGAGATCCTTGTAATTTATATAAACAAAGAGAGCTAGTTGTAAAGAAATGAACTACTTGCCCTTTTGCATGTACTCCAGCATCTGTTCTACTTGCTGCAGATAAAACAATCTCTTCTTGCAAGATCTGTTGTAGCGCAGCTTGTAAACATTCCTCAATGCTAGGACCTGCGTTATTTTTCTGCCATCCTAAATAAGGGGTACCATCATAGGCAATGGTCATTTTAAGATTACGCTTTGTTTCTATCATAACAAATTTACACTGCTTTTAAAAACAGTTGGACTCCTTCTAAGAGCATTTGAGTAGCAATTAAAATTAAAATTAAACCCATTAAGCGTTCTAAAGCAGAAATTCCTCTTTTACCTATTAACTTTTTTAAATAGCTAGAACCTAACAAAATCAAAGTTGAAGGGACCCAAGCAATAAAAATAGCGCTAATAATACTAAAATGGTTCTCTGCTTGACCTGCATATAACATCACAGCAGCTAATATAGCAGGTCCTGCTACCAGAGGGATTGCCAAAGGAACGATAAAAGGCTCCTTATCTACCATGTCTGTTACAGGCTCAGCTTGCGGAGGGAAGATCATTTTCAATGCAATTAAAAACAAAATTACTCCACCAGCAACGATAATAGTGGGTGTTTTAATATTTATGAAGTTTAAAATTACATCTCCTACAAGTTCGAAAAGAATGATGACCCCTAAAGCAATGAACATTTCACGCAGAATGATGCGCTGTTGCTTCTTAGGCTCAAAGTTTTTAAGTAAAGAGGCAAATAAGGGGATGTTACCAATAGAATCGATCATGAGAAAAAAGGTAAGTGCCATAGAAAGCACTTGAGGATTAGACTTCATAAAACCGTCCTTATATTTATTTTTAGTCTACGCCATTTGATAGATTCCAAGCGATGGTAGATTGAAAAAACAAATATAAGAACAGCTTGTTTTAAGAGTTAATTTGTATTAGTAAATCATGTAAAGATCGATTGTAATTTTTCTGATGGCCTAGATTTTATAATCGCCATTACAACTTCTGCATGGTTATTATTTAAAGCAATTTTAAGAACCCCGTATGAGCGCTCTGGTGTCAAAGAGTTTATAGTGGCCTTTATAAGGTCTCCATAGTATCTAGAGGTTGTAACGCCTTCTGATTCTATATCACCTGTACAACCTCTTTTCGACATAGATTTTAAAGCTTCAAATATATGTTCTGGATCAATGAACTTTGTGATAGCTTCTACCACTTTTATGCGATTTTTAGCTAAAGCAGCTTTAAAGACTTCATGTAAATATTCAGGTGAAATGCTAGAGTCTTTATCTAATCGAGATAAAATATCATCTATGATTTCTTTACGATGATCTTCTGATGCAAAGCATTCTGAGCCTGGATCTAAGGCGTAAGTTAAGCCTTTTAAAGTAATTGCTTTAAGCGTGTTTTCTAAGGATAGAAAAAAATCTATGATGTTTTTATAACCCTCTCTTCCTGCAACCATAACACATTGCTCAAAATGTCCCGGAGAGCTTTCTGGTGTTATATTAAAGTTCTCTATTATTGATTTAATCTCGTCGAGCTTCCCTAGTCTTGAAGCCTGCCATAAACTTTTATACCAATCAGGTTCCTGATTATAGGCACTTGAAGATGTTACTGTAGATATATTTCCAATAGTCATATGAACCTCCTTAACTTAAGGTGAGCAAACATTTTTATATATTTATTTGTTTAATGCAAGAAGCTAAATTTGGTGAGAATTAGATTAAAAAAAAGATTGACTATTTGTCATTCTTTCTATAACTTTTTGAGTTCAATATGCTTCTTAAAGTTTTTTAGATTTAAATGAGTATTCCTAATTATATAAGAGATCAACCCCCAAATCTTTTTCAGCAAGATGAAGTAGTTTTTTTAGATCAATCAAAAGAATATCCAGTTTTTGCAAAAAGATTACGAGCGTGTCGTTCTCAGTTCAATACAGTGACAGTTAAAGAAAATGCACAGCTTACTAAATGTATTGTAAAAAAACTTATAGTGGGTGGGAGCTTGCGTGCTCATTTATGTAATTTAACCATGGTAAAGGTGAGGGGTAAAGTAAATCTACTTAACTGCTATCAAATAGATTCTATTACAGCCAATGATGATATTAAACTTGTAAGTGAGAAGATAGGAAAATTGTTTGTAAATTTGGTAGAAACACAAAAAAGCGCCCATATTAAAAATATGGATATTGGTGAATTAATTTTTAGATCGGGACATACAATTATAGATAATTGCAATATAGCGTGTATTCGCATCAAAAGACCAGAAAGATCAGAAAAAGAATGCATTTTAGAACTTGTAGGGGACTATCAAGTAGGAACGATCATTTCTGAAGGCGTAGATGTAGAGATAAGAGGAAGAAAGCTAGAACCTTGATTGCATCGCAATTCCAATAAGTTTGGATTCTACCTTTATGATTTTGCAAAGTTTTTTTAGGAATTTTTTGAGTTTGGGGTCTTTCAGGTGAAGGATCAATAAAAGATCCGCATTCTTAGTAAAAGCTGCTTTTGTCCAGTTAGCAGATCCTGTGATCAGAATTTCTTGATCTATTACACAAAGTTTATGGTGGAGTAGATGTGCACCTTGACTGGCGCAAACAGCAACTCCTTGAACTTTTAGCTGGTCTAATGCTTTTTTACTAGCTCCTTTGGCGCTGTAACCATCTAAAACAATGGTTAATTTTACGTCGCGATTTTTTGCAGCGATCAGAGCATCGCAGATAAGGGGATGGGTTAAGGTGAATGCTGCTACATCGATTGTTTTTTTTGCTTGATTGATTAGCTGCAATATATGGGCAAGGGCTTCTTTTCCAGCTATTGGTAATAAAAAAACCTCAGCTTGTTGTTGATTTATTTCAAAGGAATAATGGGAGTTGGTAGGATCTTGAAGGAAACTGGCAAGCGGTGGATGATATAAGCCGATTACCAAATTGGAATGGTGAAGAAGAGAAGAAGGAGTAAAATTAGCAGAACCTAAAAAAATCAACTCCTTATCTAAAATCAGGATCTTCCTATGCATCAATCCTTTTGTCTTTACTGGGTAAAGAGAGCAGGTGGGTTTAAGTTTTTTATTAAGTTTAGGAGATGCTGAAGAGTCATAGTAGACTTCAATGGGGATATTTAATCCTTTTTGCTTGAGTATGTGAATTAAACTGGCATCTGTTAGCCCATAAATACTTAAATAAACATGCGATTTAGCCTCTTTAATCGATCGATAAAATACAGCTTTAATATCATCTCTTGTTTGATTGGAATAAAAAATCAGAGGATTTTCAATGGAAGGGAAAGTAGTAGTAGTCGCAGTAAATACAAGCCAAATAAAAAACAGAGAAAGGCTACCTATCAGGAGGGAGAGGGAAACTCTAAAACAGAGAAAACCTGATAGGTTATGCCGAGTCAAAAATCTTTTAAAACTTTTCACCTTTTTCACGAAGCTCACGAACAATAGCAGGCAAGCCATTTTTATTGATTGTGCGTAGAGCGTTTACTGATAGGGTTAAACTAATAAAACGATTTTCTTCTGCAAGCCATAAGCGTTTTTTAATTAAATTTGGTTGAAAACGGCGTTTTTTAATCCCTGTAACTTTTAAGCCAATTCCCTTTTTTTTCTTTGGAATTCCACGAATTGCATAGGATTTTCCTCGAACAGGGCGCTTACCAGTGACTTGACATCTCTTAGACATCTTTCCTTTACTCCTGTGATTCTTATAAAAGAAAAGATCTTAGCAACTTAAAACTTATTGAACAAGAATATTTCAGATTGCTAGGGTGGATTTAACCTCCAGGAGAAAAATGTGAAAGAAATATATGCAGATTTTGTCGTTATTGGGTCTGGCCCTGCTGGACAAAAAGCAGCCATTCAAGCCTCAAAAATGGGTAAAAAAGTTGTTGTTATTGAAAAAGACCCTGTATTGGGAGGAGCGTCTTTAAACTCTGGCACAATTCCATCTAAATCTTTAAGAGAAGCTATTTTAGACCTTACAGATTTTTATAAAAGAAGTTTTTATGGGAAAAATTGCCCCTTAAAAGAGGTTTCCATTAATGATTTAAACTATCGACTTACATTTATTTTGGAAGAACAAAGAAAGATCTTATTAAAACAATTTGAAAAAAATCATATTCAAGTCATTCATGGGACAGCTTGTTTTAAGGATGCTCATCATGTCGATGTACTTAATCTAGATAAAAAAATTTTATATAGAGTAGAAGGGCAATACTTTTTGATAGCAACCGGTTCTAGACCACGTAATCCTAATTCTGTCCCTTTTGATGATCAAAAAATTTTAGATTCGACTAGATTGCTTTCTATTGATCATTTGCCAAAAACGCTTATTGTATTAGGAGGGGGGATTATTGGTTCTGAATATGCTAGTTTTTTTGCTGCTTTAGGAACAAAGGTAACCGTTATCGATAAAAAGTCTCATCTGTTACCTCTTTTAGACTCAGAAATTGGTTTGCATTTACAAAAATCTTTAAATGCAATTGGCCTTAAGATGTTGGGAAATAAAGAATTAGACACGATTGAAAAGAAAGATGATTTTGTAAAAGTAACTTTTAAAGATAAAACGCATGTGCAAGCAGATGTATTATTATATGCCCTGGGAAGAAGCGCGAATGTAGAGTATTTGCGTATTGAGAATCTAGGAATCTCTATTGATAAATTTGGCTACATTCCTGTGAATGCTCTTTTTCAAGTTAAAAGATCTGATCACACAACGCTGCGCAATATTTATGCTGTAGGGGATGTTATTGGAGGACCAGCTCTTACTTCTACTAGCATGGAACAAGGTAGATTGGCAGCTCGAAATGCTTTTGGCGCAAAAACGCACCATTTTCCTGATTTCTACCCAATTGGTATTTATACAATTCCAGAAATTTCTTCATGTGGTTATACTGAAAATCAACTTAAAGAACTTGATTTTAGATATGAAATTGGTAGAGCTTACTATTACGAAATTGCTAAAAATCAAATTATTGGAAATGATCCGGGTATATTTAAAATTTTATTTCATGCAGATACATTGGAAATTTTAGGAATTCATATTATAGGTCGAGCAGCAACAGAGTTAATTCATATCGGGCAAGTAGCAATGAGCTTTAACGCAAAGATTGATTATTTTATCGATCAAGTGTTTAACTATCCGACTTATGCGGAAGGTTATCGCATTGCAGCCCTAAATGGTTTTAACAAGCTCAAGCACAAAAAGTAGGATATCATGGCAATTTACGATATTTCTGAAGTCACAAAAGTAGAATCTACAGAAGAGCCTTCTTCAGATAAGGAATTCTTTGAAAACCCAGAAGAATCGGTAGGTAAGCCACTTAAGCAAAAAGACCGCATTTTTTCAGCAATTTTAGCGCGGTTATTTTTTGTACTTTTGTTTTTGGGAGATTGTCTTTGGGTTATTTATGCATTTTTATTATTTACTATATCAGGAGTTGGCATGTTGCTTAGTTTAGGGAAGATTAAAGGATTTTCTAAGCTTAATGCAACAGCTCGGTTGACTATAAAAAGAGCCATGGTTTGTGGGATCTCTTTATTTATTGCCTTATTCAATCCTGCATTTGGGATTATGATTGCTTGTACATATTTTTTAATGTATGACAAATCAGGAATCGAAGAGGTGATACCTTCTTCTCTGCGCTCACAATTTAGCGATTTTTTTTCAAAAAAATAAGTGATGGTTCCTTGGGAGCTATTTCCTAGAGAGAAACCCAGCAGCTATGGTAAAATAGGCTCAAATTTTTTTTATCGGAGAACTATTTTACCCATGACAAAAGGCTGTCCTCAAACGCGTTTAGCCATGCTGTGGACAAATCTTGCTAGCGAACCTCTTGTGTCGTTGTATACTCTTTTGCCATTTATCTTGCGTAAAGAATATGTAGCAAATGTATTTCAGCTTTCTATTTTTCTCATGCTGCGTCCTGTTTTATCTCTGCTTTCTTTTTGCTGGAGCGCTTATTTTAAAAAGGGAAGGGCTCACTTAATAGCCAATTTAGTAGGTGCTTTCCTTTTGACCTATTTGCCTTTTGTTTTTTTGCCTTGGATAGAAAATTTTTCTTTTTTTCTATTTGCCGCTGCTTCTTATCAATTATTCAGTAAAGCTGCTATTCCTTCCTTAATGGAAATTATTAAATGCAATATTCCTAAAAAGCCAAGAGAGGATGCTTTCTCTCTCTATTATCTATTCGGTTTTATAGAATCAGGTATTTTAGGGCTTTTGTTCGCCTATCTTCTGCGCTCTCACATTATGGATTGGAAGACTCTATTTTCTTGTTCTTCGCTTCTTGGATTAAGTAGCGTTTTATTTTTTAGAAGAATTCCTGCAATAGAGGAAAAAAAAGTTGAACAGCCAAATTCTATACAACCTTGGAAGGAAAGCTTTTATTTATTACATAAACATAAGAGTTTTCGCTATCTACAATGGATTTTCATGTTTGGAGGTAGTGCCTTGATGCTAATGGGGCCTGCTTTTTCTAGCTTTTATGTAGATACCTTATCTCTATCTTATACAAATATGGCAACAGCACGCTTTGTTTTTATGGCCTTAGGTGTAGCGGGATCTACCTTCTTATGGAAAAAAGGATTGAGAGTGTGTGACATTCTTAAACTAAGCTTATGGGTCTTAATTGGAATGGGAATTTTTCCTATTATGCTTCTTTTTGCTCAAATACATATTGCTTTTCTCTATTTAGGTTTTATGTTGTATGGGGTAGCTCAAGCAGGAAGCCATTTGATTTGGAATCTTTCCGGTACAATTTTTGCAGGAGAGCATGATAGTTCTCCTTTTACAAGAGTCAATATTTTACTAATTGGGATAAGAGGGATTGTTATGCCTTTGTTAGGAGGACTCTTGTGCCAGCTTTTTGGCGATGTATTCGTGCTTGCTTTAGGGGGAGGCCTTTGTTTAATGGGTCTTCTATTTGTTACAAAAATTGCAAAAATTAAAGTGGCTAGCTTAGCCCAGTTGCGAGATTTTTAAGCCAACTAACCCGTTTTTATCCACGATTAACGTAATTTTGGAGTGATTGGCAATCTTCTCTTCTAAAATAGCATTAGAAAGTAGGTTAACCACTTCTTTTTGAATTAAACGTTTCAAAGGACGTGCTCCATAAATAGGGTCATAACCTGTTTTTGCAAGCAGTACTTTTACCTCACTTGTATAATCTAATTCCACTTCTTTTCTTGCTAAGCGCTCTCTTATTTTTTGAAGCTGAATCTCTACAATTTGTTCCATGTCTTTTTCTTGCAGAGGCAAAAAGGGGAGTATTTCATCCAATCGATTGAGAAATTCTGGGCGAAAATGAGCCTTTAAAACGGGCTCTAATATTTGTAAGAGCTCTTCTTTAGAAGGTTGCTTTGTTTGCGTTTGAAGATAGGTATTTAATATCTCCGATCCTAAGTTAGAGGTCATGATAAATAGCGCATTTTTACCATTTACTTTTCTACCTTTGCTATCTGTAATATGACCTTCATCAAAAACTTGTAATAATAGATTAAAAACCTCCGCATGCGCTTTTTCGATTTCGTCAAATAAAACCACAGCATAGGGACGACGTCGCAGTTTTTCTGTTAATTGTCCTCCTTCTTCATAACCGATATAGCCGGGAGGAGATCCGATTAATTTCGCTGTTGATTGCTTTTCCATGTATTCAGACATATCAAAACGCAATAGCGCATCTTCTTGATCAAAGAGGATTTCTGCGAGTGCTTTAGCCAGCTCTGTTTTACCCACTCCTGTTGGTCCCATAAATAAAAAGGTACCAATAGGCCTTTCAGGATCATTTAAACCAGACCTGGATCTGCGAATGGCTTCACTAATTGCTTTTACTGCAAAAGATTGCCCTACCACTTTTTCATTAAGCAGAGTTTCTAGATGCAAAAGACGCATCTTTTCTTCTCCTAGCATTCGCTGCACAGGAATGCCTGTCCATTTGGCTACGACTTCTGCAATTAAAGGAGCATCTACCTCCTCTTGCAAAAGTCGGTGAGGAAGTTCTTTTAAGCTTAATTGAGCTTGTTCCAATTCTTGTGTCATTTGTGGAATAAGACTATATTTTACCTCTGCAGCTTTATTGTAATCGAATTTGCGCTCTGCTTCTTGTTCTTGAAAACGAAGGCTTTCTAAAGCATTTTTCTTTTGTTTTACTTGCTCGATAAATTGCTTTTCTAAGTTCCATTCATTGGTTAGAAGGGAGAGTTCTTCTTTAATTTGTGCAATGAGCTCCTGGATTTTTTTCCCTTCTGCTTGCGCAAGAGGGGAGTTTTCTCGTTTTAACCCTTCTTGCTTTACGATGAGAGAAGAGAGTTCTCTTTCCTTAATATCTATTGGCAAAGGGCGAGAACTAATTTGCATGCGGATCACGCTTGCTGCTTCATCAATGAGATCGATAGCTTTATCAGGTAAATAGCGATCAGAGATGTAACGAGCGGATAAAAACACAGCTGCATGTAGCGCTTCTTCTGTGATTCTAACCCCATGATGAATTTCATAACGCTCACGCAATCCTCTTAAAATGGCAATGGCATCTTCTAATGAGGGCTCTTGAACAAGAATGGGCTGAAAACGTCTTTCTAGGGCAGCATCTTTTTCGATATATTTTTTATATTCATTAAGCGTTGTAGCCCCAATGCAATGCAAGGTTCCTCTTGCTAGAGCAGGTTTTAATAGATTGGCTGCATCCATCGCTCCTTCTGTAGCTCCTGCCCCAATAAGCGTATGCATTTCATCAATAAATAAAATAATTTGCCCTTCAGCTTCTTCGACTTTCTTTAAAATGCTTTTCAGCCGCTCTTCAAATTCCCCGCGAAACTTAGTGCCTGCGATTAAGCTACCCATGTCTAAAGCAAAGAGTTCTCTATCTTTTAAAGCATCTGGAACATCTCCTTGAACAATTCGCAGGGCTAATCCTTCTGCTATAGCGGTTTTCCCAACACCTGGCTCTCCAATTAATAACGGGTTATTTTTAGTACGCCTACTAAGAACTTGCATAGTACGTCTGATTTCTTCATCTCTACCAATTACAGGGTCTAATTTTCCTTCTTTAGCTAATTGAGTGAGATTTTTACAGTATTTTTCTAGTGCATTATATTGATCTTCTGATGTAGGAGAATCACTATGCATATTACCTCTTAAATTTTTGAGATAGCTTTCTAACTGTTCTAATGATAGCTTGGATGACTTTTTCCAGCTAGCAAAGGGTTCATGAGCAGATTGCCAGAAAGCATAAAAAAAGTGTTCGCTACTTATGTAGGAATCCCCCCATTTATCCGCAAGTTCTTGAGCCTTTTTAAGCGTTTTTTGTAATGAGGAGGAAAAGGAGGGCTCTGTTCCTGGTTTAGTAAACTTAGGAAGACTGTTTAAAATCTCTTCTAACTGGCTAAGAAGCTCTTTGGGATTTAATTTTAAGGAAAGAGCAATAGAATAAAAAAGACCCTCTATATTTTCAAAAAAAGAATATAATAAATGGTTGTCCGTAACTTCTGTATGTAAATGCTTTTGAGCATAACGAAGAGCTGTTTCAAAAGCTTGTTGGACTTTTTCTGTAAATTGATTAGGCATCCCCATGATCCTTTATAACTTAGGATTTCTAACTAATTTAAAGAAGTAAACAGGTTTTTGTCAAATTGTTTTTTAAATTAATTTATTGAGTTTATTAGTTTTTTTATTATTAAAAAATGAAAAAACTATGATATAATGTCACTATGATTATTACTTCCAATACAACTACATCTAATTTTAGTAAAACTAAAGCTGCTTTAGCTGTAGGGGTACATCAGTGCGCCTTTCAAGCGCTAAAAGCTTGCAGGGCAACGGCTAATGTTTCTGATTTTGCTTTGAGAAAGGCAATAAAAACCCCTTTTCTATTAAAAAATCTGTTTAACAAAAAAAAGATCGTAAAAGATTCTTCTTCTCTTACAGAACAAGAAGTTATGCTGGATCCTCTTCAAGGTTCTAATCCTCTTATAAAGGATATTTCCCAGGGCCTTAAACAAACGGTTATTCTTTATAAAAATTTTACTGTTAAATCTGGCGATTTAGCAGAAAAAACAGTAAATCAAGTAGGGCATCTATTGGAAAAAACGATCAATCAAAAACCTTCTATAGATAGTCTTCCTTCTTTAGATCGAGCAGATTTTGGGAAGTTACTAGACTCTTCATTACAGGTAACACAGAAGTTTTTTCCTAAAGAGTTTTTAAAGCTTACTGGTAGGAAGGAGAGTGAAAAAGAGATTACAAAAAAACTAGAGTCTCTTTTGGCTTGTTTACAACATTTTAAAATTTCTTGTTTTAAGTTGTCTAAAACTTTTACGCCATCAGGTGTAGATAGCATGATCAGACAGTTAAAACTCATTGATAAGGGTGTGCAGGCATTTATAGCAAAAGAAACAGATCTTTCTGAGAATGCATGCTGTATGTTAATGAATGCTCTTGAGTCTATAAGTGAACTGCAAAGTCTTTTAGAAAAATATCAAAAAGATGTAAATAGGCCTATAGATGAAAAGGATAGAGTATTTGCTAAAAATACCATCGAAAACAATCCTTTAGTGACTAAAGTCATTTCTCCTACAGTAATAGCATTGGGATCAGTAGTCACTCCTTTCATAACTATTGATTGTGTGCCTTATATGGCGTCAAATGCGATGATTTTATTAACAAATGTTGTACATGTAAGCGCATCTTTGATGCCTGTTCTACAGAATGCAACAATAACAACAGCTTCTTGTTTAGCAGCGGTTAATTATACCGATGAAGAGGATCAAGAAGGTATTCCAAAATATATGATAAATACTTTGGCTAATCAAGTATTTATGTGCGTTTTTGCTTATGTTGGAGCTCGTATGTGTGGGAGCAAAACAAAAGTAAAAGAATTTGTAGAGCAAAGAATTTCTAGCGTATTAGCGTATAAGACATGTAATTACAGCTTGAATTATTTAGGGGTTTCTTTTTGGCCTAATAAAACTGTTTCCTCAATCGTAAGCGGCTGCACAAATCGTTTACTGAATTTATTTAAAGAAGATGATTCTTTAAAACAACAAAATCTTACTTAAACTCTTCCTGGTAAGGCATAGTATTCTTCCTTACAGGTTCTTTTGGCTTTTGCATGGGATTAGAGCTGCTTTTTCTAGCTCTTACACTCATTTGAGTTCTTGTATTTTTCAATAAAAATGGATAGGTAGGGTTGGTGCTTTTCTCTATTTGCAGAGGGAAGGGGGTAATCCAAACCGCAGAGATATCAACATCCTGAGGGTGTACTTCCCAAATAGAGCCATCAGAAAGCTGTAGTTTTTGTCCATTATCTATGTTAATCGATAGAGAAAGAGGTTCTTGGTCTTGAGAGGTATGTTCTTCTTTAGCTATAAAATGATCATTCAACCAACTTTCCAAGGCCAGCTTTTGTTTGCGGTTAAGCTTTGTTACACCGGTTTTTTGTTGGTCTTCTTTGTTCATTGCCTGATCTAGTATAATATTTGCACATAGTAAACAGGGAATGCACACCAAACTGCTTAAAAGAAAAAAATACATAGAAACCTCTCTTGTTTTTAGCCTTGTCTTTTTGTACCTTATTTTAACAGGCTTTTTCAATAAAAATTTATTCAACCAATCAGGAAAATGGCTAAACTGTTAAGAGAAAGCTATTTTAGAATTTCATAGACTTAAAATATCTTTACATCATATAACCTTTTTGGTTTTTAAAAATAACGAGAGTTTAAGTATGTTTTCTTCCTATCAATCAATCAATTTTGATAATGATCTATTTTATAGTTACATGGGCTTAGGCGCATATTGGCAACCTTCCATCTCTTTTAAAAGAGTATCTGCTTTTTTTAGAAATGCTCGGGTAGTAATAAATGCAATTGGCTCTTCTGAATACAAAATCTCTTGTTTTACAAGCAAGGAGATTTCTCTAGATCTAACAAAACGACTAAAAGAGTTTGAACAAGAGATTTACTATCCCTATAACGATCAAAATTTTTATAAAATTGAACATGGAAAAGATAATGCAAAGGGGTATTGTAGTTTTTTTGACACACTGAGTGAATCCGGTAGAGTCTTTCTTTATGTTGCAGAATGTAAAAAAAATAAAAAGGTTACAAAAATCATAAAAGGAGAAGAGAAAACCTTCTTCAGAAAGAAAAGAGAAATTGCAGCTATAGGCTGTTGTGTATTGAGAACACTTAAGACACATAATGGAAACTCCATTAAAGCTTGGTATGTTTGTGATTTAAAAGTAGGAAAAAATCATAGAGGAGAACATCTCCCCACATCTCTTATAAAGAAAGCAGCCTGGCGTTTTTTACAATGTAGAAGAGGTTTTGGAATATGCATGGATGAACCAGATGGAGGAATGTCAAAATCTGCTCAAATTAGCATGCAACGCAGCCTTTTTTCTGGCTTATTGAAGGCAAAGCATTTTAATCAGTATAGATTGAATGCAAAACAAATTCGAGATCATCACGAAGGTATAAGAAGAATTTTTTGTAAAAGCAGATTTATGAAAGAAAAAGAAGTTTTAAGTTTTGTATCCAATAAAGGATTAAAAGATTATCAATTAGTGGACAAAAAAACAGGGGGAAGTAGACCTATGAGACTTCTACATGCAAAGCCAGGCCTTAGAGGACAAGACATGCCACAAGAGGGATATGATCATGTATTTTCTGCTGTAAAAGGTACTCCTTTGGACACTTATTTGCAAAAAATAGCTAAACCTTCTTTAACTGGTCGCTACATCAGTTTTGGTATGAAAGAAGTGGATTTTAACCAGGTAACTTCAGCTGAAATTTAGCTCTTAAATATGATAACTTAAAAATAGGAAAAATATGAATTTTATCAATAAAACAGCCTTATTTGTATGTGTGTTTCTTACACAAATGTCCTTGGGTTTTACTGAATCTCATGCAGTTCATAATGAAAACGATTTTCAGAAAGATTTTGAAGATGCAACGACTTGTTGGCTTCGAGCTCTTTTAAAAAAATCGTTGCAAGAGTCCATATACGATGATCTCGAAGAGATCATAACCCAAGATGAGCTTTTAACTACACTTCAAGATTCTCATTTTCAAAGCAAGCTTCAAGCTCATTTCCAAAAAATGCTACAAGAGCTTTCACTGCAAGAGGATGAACTCGAAGACAAACTCAGATCAGCTCTACAAAGCGCTTTGCAGAATACTTTCCTAGATGAATTTTTAGAAGAATTCTTTATTTGCATGCAAGTCGCATGCAAGAAGCGTGCTGATGCCCAAGGTTTGGCGTTCTTTCATGAAATCCAATCTATCATTCAAGACCCTGAATTCAAAAAAGATATTTTAGCTGTGCTTCAAGATCCTGTGATTCAAGCTGCCCTTCAAACCAATCTTCAAAATCTTGAGTTCCAAAGAGCTCTTCAAAATAGTCTTCAAAACGATGAGCTTTTGCATTCGATGATCCAAACTCAGTTTCAAGCTGTAATTCAAGAAGATATACTTTTATCTATAATCCAAAATGTACTCCAAGATCCAAGGGGGCCTATTATAGTAAAATAGTAACAGTCTTCTTTTAATCCTAGAGAAGTGCAAGTTTTTTTAAATTATTTATATAATGAATGGGATTTATTCTTGTTTAATCTCCATTTTTAAATAAAACTAATTCTAAATAAACTATATAATTATCTGATCAATCTTATTTAAATAAAAAGAGGAATATGACTCCCATATTAAACAATGAAATTAAATTTAATGTTCTTTGTCATACAATGGCCAAGAACAATTTGTCCTTAGCATGTAATTACATAACAGATATTTTTAATGGCTCTATGAGTCACAAAGATAGATGTAGTAAGGCAATCAAAGCTTCTCTCTTAGCAGTAAGGGGTTTTCTGTTATGTATACCATTTGTAAATAGAATAACTCAATTTGCTCTACGCATTTTGTCTCCTGAGCTAACTATAAGATCTTTTTTTTATTTTGGAGAGGAAGAGCTAGAAATTAGATATGGTATAAAGACTTTTTTAAAAACTTTTATAGAGCCTTTTGTTTCCAAAAGTCTTGAGGAAGTTCGAAGGGAATTACAAGATCTAGGTGGACTTTTTACAGAATTGAATACAGAAGAGAAGAAACAGTTGCTACAGCTATTCTGTAATACACTTTTACCTGCGTTTCAAGATCCTCATTTTCAAAGTAAATTTCAAGCTCATTTCCAAAAAATACTACAAGATCTCCCCCTTCAAGAGGATGAGCTCGAAATTCAACTCCGATCAGTTCTACAAAACGCTTTGCAAAATACTTTACTAGATGTCTGCATAAAGGATTTTCTTGCTGGCATGAAAGCCCAATACGAAGAGGATGAGGATATTGATGCCCAAAATTTTGTCTTTGCTAATTTCAAAAATTCTTTAGAAGATAAAATCCGATCTACCATTCAAGATCCTGAATTCAAAAAAGATATTTTAGCTATGCTTCAAGATCCTGTGCTTCAAGATCCTGTAATTCAAGCTGCCCTTCAAACCAATCTTCAAAATCTTGAGTTCCAAAGAGATTTCCAGGGCATGCTTCAAAACGATGAGCATTTGCATTTGATGATCCAAGACCAGTTCCCATCTGTTCAAAGAGATATACTTTTACCTGCAATCCAAAAGGCATTCCAAGATCCAAGGTGGCCTGTATAAAGTAATAATTTTTTAAATTATTTATATAATGAATGGGATTTATTCTTGTTTAATCTCCATTTTTAAATAGAACTAATTCGAAAAAAACATATAGTTAGTTGCTTAAATTTATCCCGGATTGAGCAGATTACTAAAATGCAATTTTGATTTATTATAACCCCTATTAATTTTGTATGATGAGGGTTATCATGAGCGTACATACACAAGTAGAACGATTAGATCATTTAGGTGTTA
>JBAUFS010000105.1:0-25939 GCA_049679255.1 Candidatus Rhabdochlamydia sp. | reverse complement strand
ATTAGCAGAAGTTCCTTCAATTAGTGTTTTTGCTCCTAAATTTACCGTTCCACCACTGCCGCTTAAATCACCAATGGTTTGCGATGAAGCGGTAATAGCACTGATATCGAAGCTTCCTGCATTGACTCTAACAGCTCCTGTAGAAGAGAGCGTTCCAGATCCAGAAAGGGCTAATGTCCCTACATTGATCGTGGTTCCTCCGGTATAGCTATTGATTCCTGTAAAAGTGAGTGTTCCGGTATTTTGTTTGGTTAGACTTCCCGTTCCTGACATAACTCCAGTGTATGTTCCCGTGGTTGCTTGATCAAATACCACTGAGGCATCATTGAAAATATTGCCTTGTAAACTTGTGGTATTTCCTTGTAGGGTTCCTGCGCTAACGGTTGTTCCTCCTGTATAGGTGTTAGCCCCTGTTAAGGTAAGCGTTCCAGATCCTTGTTTGGTAAAAGCTCCTGTTCCCGTGATTACTCCTGCATAACTTGTACTATTGGAAGTTCCTTCAATCAGTGTTTTTGCTCCTAAATTCACAGTTCCACCGCTGCCGCTTAAATCACCAATAGTTAGGGATGAAGCGGTAATAGCGCTGATGTCAAAGCTTCCTGCATTGACTGTAACAGCTCCTGTAGAAGAGAGCGTTCCAGATCCAGAAAGTTCTAAGGTTCCTGCATTGATCGTGGTTCCTCCTGTATAGCTATTAGTTCCTGTAAGAGTTACTATTCCGCTGTTTTGTTTAATGACATTTCCCGATCCACTAATTACTACATTAGAAGTTCCAGCGCCTGTTTGATTAAATACAACAGTGGCATTATCTAAGATATTTCCTTGTAGACTGCCTGTGGTTCCTTGCAGAATTCCACCACTAACGGTTGTTCCTCCAGAGTATGTCTTGCTTCCAACTAAAATTAGTGTTCCAGCATTTGATTTGGTAAGACTACCTGAGCCTGTGATTGCTCCGGACAGAGTTAAAGTAAAAGAAGGATCTACGTTGACGGTGCCAGGTCCTAAAAGAGAAATGGTTCGAGCAGAAGAAAATGTGCTTATTGCTTCAAGAGTTCCTTCATTAAAAATTACCTCACCAGCTGTATTTCCAAGATTAGAATCACTTGAAATGGCTAAAGTACCACCATTAATTTGCGTTCCTCCTCTATAATTATTATTTCCGCTTAGTGTAACTTTGCCTGAATTTTGTTTAATAATGCCCAAATCTAAAAGTCCATCTGGCGCATTTTGATCCGCTTGTATAGAAAAATTAGCAGTTATGTCGTTGAATACAGCAAAAGTCAGTTGAGCTCCTTTAAAAAGAAAAATATCATTGGCATATCCTTGTCCATTTGAACCAGGTGCAGTGCTTCCTGTTCCACCTGATCCTCCTTGTGTCGTATTTCCTGAAATAGCAGTACTATCTGTAAGTGTAAGAATGGATCCATCACCTACGAAAATAGCTCCTCCAATTCCCGCTCCGCCTCCTCCTGCTCCTCCAATTTGAGAAGGACCTCCCGTAGCACCATTACCACCAAAAAAACCTCCGAGCCCTTGTTCTGTTGCTGGTGAACCGGTATAAGACCCTCCTCCTCCTCCAGCTCCAAAACCTCCTCCTCCTCCTCCTCCCCTATCTGAGCCACCTGATGTTCCTCCTCCTCCTCCTCCTCCAAAGCCACCGCCACCTCCACCTCCTCCATTACCACCAACATTAGTTGAACTTCCAGCTCCACCGCTTCCAATACCGCCACCGCCACCGCCATTAATGGCAGCATTTCCTCCTCCGTTTCCTCCTCCTCCTCCAGCTCCTCCTCCTGCAGCAGTAGGACCAGCCCCTCCGCCACCTCCGCAATATCCTCCATTCCCTCCATTTAAAGCAGTTCCTGCAACTCCCTCATTATCTCCTCCTCCGGTTCCTCCTACATTACTACTGCCTAAAGTTCCTCCATCTCCTCCTCCATAGCCAGTTCCGCTATTGTCTCCTGGACCTCCTGTGGTTCCTACTCCCCGATTATTTCCTGCTCCATCAATTCCACTTGCATTTTTAGCTGCAGAAGAAAAACTAGCTCCTCCTCCTCCTCCAGATACAGGGGTTCCAGAATTGTTTACATCCCCCCCAGATCCTCCTTGTGCAGTATTATTTGAAAGAGTTACATCTGAAAAAAGAACTAAAAGCTGGTTTTGATCAAGGTAGATGGCTCCTCCAGCACCCATTCCTCCACCGCCACCGCCTGAAAGATCTGTTCCAGTAGCTCCGCTTCCCCCAATAGCTGCTCCATTTTGTAAGGTGCAGTTTGCAATGGATAGAGTGGCAAATGCAGCAATCAAACGAAATTGTGAATCCCCATCGATTACTTGAGGGGTAGCTCCAGTTGTAGAGATATCTACCTGCTTTTGAATGACAGGTAAATCGCTAGAAAGAACAATAGGAGATAAGCCCGCATTAATGGTTATAGTGTTTGATAAATCGCTTGAAGCATTAAGGTTCAAGATTGCCTGTCTAAGACTCCCAGCTCCACTATCTGTATTAGTGGAAACGGTGAAAGAAGCTGCCCATAAAGAAGAAGAAAAGAGAATCAAACTAAAAAAATAAATTATCTTAAATATTTTGCTCTTTCCAATGTATCTCACAAATCTTTCCAATGTTTGTAACCCAATTGCTAATTTGCTTAAAAAAAATACTAAGTAATTTATATTTTTTTATATACATCATGCAATAGAAAATGTATTATTTATTAAACCACTTTTTTCTCTATATACGTAAGATCTGTTTTTTAAATAATATAAAAAAAAATTTATGTATATAGTGAAAATGCTACTAGAAGTCGACAAAGCAGAATTAATTTTAAGAATCGTGAAATGAAATTTGGATTTTTTTAACTACGGATAAAATTCAATCATGCACTGAAATACAAAAAAGCCCTATTTTGCAATAGGGCTTTAATGTAAAAGAAAAAAACTATCCAACAAGTACAGGGTCATCGTTAAAAGAAAAAACAAGTGGTTCTTTCTCTTCTCGATCAAGATTTAAAACCCTTTCACGATATTCTTCAAATCCAGTTCCTCCAGGAATCATATGTCCTAAGATGATATTGGATTTAAAGTCGAGTAGGTAATCTGTTTTACCTTCACAGGCTGCATCTGTTAAGACACGTGTTGTCTCTTGGAAGGAAGCAGCAGAGATAAAGGACTCTGTTCCCAATGAGGCTTTGGTAATACCTAAAAGAACAGGGGTTGCTTGCGCAGGACGCCCGCCTTCATTTAACGTTTTAGAGTTCATTGCATGGAAGTTTTTCTTGTCCACATCTTCTCCATAGAGGAAGATGGTATCGCCTGGATCTGTTACACGTACTTTTTGCAACATCTGACGGATAATAATCTCAATGTGTTTATCATTGATATCCACCCCTTGTAGACGATAAACCTCTTGTACTTGGTTGACAAGATATCTTTGCAGTTCGCGAACACCGCAAATATCAAGGATTTCTTGCGGTACAACTAAACCATCGGTTAATTGCTGTCCTTTAATGACAAAGTCGCCTCTTTGTACGATTAAGTGTTTAGTCAAAGGAATTAAATGCTCTTGTTCCATGCCGGATTCATCATCGCGGACAATCACAATACGCTTATTCTTTTGCACTCCACGGAAATCAACAACTCCATCGATCTTAGCAATCTCAGCAGCATCCTTGGGGCGTCTAGCTTCGAATAGCTCTGCAACACGCGGCAGACCTCCGACGATATCTTTTGTCTTAATGGCTCCTCTAGGAAGACGAGCTAACAACATACCTGCTGTCACAGCTTGCCCTTCTTGTACCGAAATATACGCACCTGATGGAATCGCATAGGTTCCTACAAGTTCTGTACACTTAGGATCTGCGTAAATGACAATCTGAGGATGCAGTTCACCACGGTGTTGTTTAACAATCAGCTCTGTTTGGCCTGTTTGCTTATTCACTTCTTTTTGTGTAGAAATTCCTTCAACAAGGTCTTCATATTTTACGTAACCTGGGCGCTCGCAAATAATGGGAACATTGTGTTGTTCCCAATACCCAATTTTTGTTTTCTTTTTGATGTTAGTTCCATCAGCAAGTAAAATACGTGTTCCCAACTCTACAGTAAAGGTTTGCAAAGGCTCTATGGATTTAGTACTGAGTAGTTTCTTATACTCGTCCAAAGTTCTTCCTTCGTTACGTACAACGTGCAAGGAACCATTTTTATTTAAAGCTAAGAATACATGTTCATCGGTTTCTACAGTACGAAGGCCCATATAGACCAAAACACCATCGTGTTCTGCAATTAATTCAGGAGAAATACCTGCTGATGCAATTCCTCCAGTATGGAAAGTACGCATAGTAAGCTGGGTTCCTGGTTCTCCGATAGATTGAGCGGCTATAATTCCTACAGCTTCGCCTAAACCAATCAGCATTCCATTTGCCAGATCAGTACCATAACACTTTGCACATATTCCTCTTCCTGCTTCACAAGTAAGGGCGGAGCGAATACGAACGCTTTCTATTCCTGCATCATCAATTTTTTCTGCTTGTAGAACATTGAGCACAGCTCCTGCTTTTGCAATCAATTGCGTGCTATCACCCGGCTGGTAAATATCTTCACAGACAGCACGGCCAAAAATACGATCTTTCAAAGAAAGAAGCTCTTCTTGTCCTTGCTTAATTGCAAAAACATCAATTCCATTTAACGTTCCACAATCAGCTTCTGTAATAATGACATTTTGCCCTACATCTACAAGACGACGAGTCAAATACCCAGAATCCGCTGTTTTTAAGGCTGTATCAGCAAGACCTTTTCTAGCTCCGTGAGAAGAGATAAAGAACTCAAGAACACTCAAGCCTTCGCGGAAGTTCGCAATAATAGGAGATTCAATAATCTCACCAGACGGCTTTGCCATCAAACCGCGCAAAGCACCAAGCTGTTTAACCTGAGATTTATTACCTCGAGCACCCGAATCCATCATTAAGAAAAGAGGATTTAATTCACCCTCTTTTAACGAGCTAATCATTTTAAATAGCTCTTCAGATAATAGATCGGTTACTTCCGTCCACATACCAATAATTTTGGAGTGACGCTCTCCCTCGGTAATAATACCATCTTCGTACTGTTTAACAACCGCTTCGATTCTTTTTTCAGCGTCTTCAATAACTTTTTTCTTATTGGTTGGGATTTTAACATCGCAAACCCCCATGGATAAAGAAGCTTTCGTCGCTTCAGAAAATCCAAGGGTTTTAATGTCATCTAAGAAACACACAGTTGCTTCTAGACCAACTTTTTTATACACCTCAAGAACGAGCTCACTCATTTTCTTCTTACGCAAGGTGTAGTTTTGAAACCCAAGTTCTTTAGGAACAATCATATTGAATAAAACACGCCCTGGTGTTGTTTCAATAATACCATTATCTAATTTAAGCTTGATTTTTTCATGTAACCTGATTCCTCTTCCCAAGTCATCACGACGTGCACCTTCTACTTGAGGCTCATTAAAGTTGTAACTTCCAGCGCCTGGCGCTAGAGCCATTAGAACTTCTTGCTTATCGACAAAGACCTTCGTTTTTTTACCATGCTCTTCCGGAATGTAAATAGGATCTAACATCAGATAGTACAAACCTAAAATCATGTCCTGTGAGGGAACTGCAGAAGGTTTACCAGAAGAAGGTAAAAAGATGTTGTCTGGTGCCATCATCAATAACTTTACTTCTAGCTGTGCTTCTAATGATAAAGGCACGTGAACCGCCATCTGGTCACCGTCAAAGTCCGCATTAAATGCAGAGCATACAAGTGGGTGTACACGAATAGCTTTTCCTTCAACAAGTGTCGGTATAAATGCCTGCAATCCCAATCTATGCAAAGTAGGTGCACGATTCAAAATAACAGGATGATCTTTTGTGATTTCTTCTAACACATCCCATACTGCTGGAGCTTGCTTTTGAATCATCTTCTTAGCAGAGCGTATCGTGTATACGTAACCTAAATCTTTTAAGCGCTTAATGATAAATGGTTCGAACAACTGCAAGGCCATCTGCTTAGGTAAACCGCACTGATTAAATTTCAGCTCAGGACCTACAACAATGACAGAACGACCGGAATAATCCACCCTTTTTCCTAAAAGATTTTGGCGGAAACGCCCCTGTTTTCCCTTTAACATTTCTGATAAGGATTTAAGTGGACGATTACCCGCTCCCATAACAGGATGACCATGACGACCATTATCAAATAAAGCGTCTACTGCTTCTTGAAGCATCCTTTTTTCATTGCGCACGATTACATCAGGTGTTTTTAACTTTAAAATCGCCTTTAAGCGATTATTACGGTTGATTACACGGCGATATAAATCATTTAAATCAGAAGTTGCAAAACGTCCTCCATCCAAAGGAACAAGAGGTCTTAAATCTGGCGGAATTACAGGAATAGCTGCCATTACCATCCAATCTGGACGATTAGGAGAAGTAGTAAAACCCTCTACAATCTTTAGTCTCTTAGCTAATTTCATCCGTGCTTGCATAGACTTTGTCTTACGCAATTTGTCTTTTAGTTCTACTACAAGGGTTTGTAGATCTTCTTTTTCTAAAAGATCACGAATAGCTTCTCCTCCCATTTTAGCAACAAAAGTATCGGTTCCCCATTTCTCTTGCGCTTCTCGATACTGCACATCGCTTAATAGTTGTTTTTTTTCTAACTCTGTCTGACCTGGATCAATAACAATATACTCTTCATAATAAATGACTCTTTCTAAGTCAGCAGAAGACATTCCTAAAATATTACCAATGCGAGATGGCATGGTTTTAAAAAACCAGATATGAACGATGGGAACAGCAAGCTCAATATGCGCCATTCGTTGACGACGCACTTTAGCTAGGGTAACTTCTACGCCACAACGATCACAGACAATCCCTTTGTGCTTGATCTTCTTATATTTTCCACAGCCGCATTCCCAATCCTTAGTAGGACCAAAAATTTTTTCACAACACAACCCACCCTTTTCTGGCTTATAGGTACGGTAGTTAATTGTTTCAGCTTTTTTAATCTCCCCACGAGACCATTCATTGCGAATTTTATCATCAGATGCAATTTGAATGGTCACTTTCCCAAAACGAGAGCTTTTTTCAAAGCGGGAATTATTGAATTCTTCCGACATTTAAGTTACTCCAAGTTTTTACTCTTCTTCTGCTGATACGGCACACATATCTATTCCAAGACCACGTATTTCTTTTTCAAGTACGTTATAAGATTCTGGGACCCTAGTCCATAGAAGGTTTTCACCCGTTACAATTAATTCATAAGCACGAAGCCTTGCTTCAACAGCATCTGATTTAACGGTTACTAATTCTTGCAACGTATACCCAGCACCATAGGCTTCTAGTCCCCAAACCTCCATCTCTCCAAATCTTTGTCCTCCCATTTGGGCTTTTCCTCCCAATGGTTGTTGCGTAACAAGTGAATAAGGACCAACTGAACGAGCATGAATTTTATCAGCAGCTAAGTGATTTAATTTAAGCATATATATGTAACCACATACAACAGGGTTTTCAAAACGCTCTCCTGTACGTCCATCATATAAATAGCTCTTCCCATTAGAAGGAAGGCCATTTTCTTCCATCATTGCCCAAATACGAGACTCTGGGAACCCTTCAAAAACAGGACTTTTTACATAAATCCCCGCTTTTTTAGCTGCATACCCAAGATGGGTCTCTAATAACTGCCCCATATTCATACGAGAAGGAACACCAAGAGGATTTAAAATCATCTCGATGGTTTCCCCATTGCTTAAATAGGGCATATCCTGCTCGGGAACAATCTTAGAAACAACCCCTTTATTTCCATGGCGCCCTGCCATTTTATCTCCTACTTCTAGCTTGCGCTTTGAAGCAACGTAGATTTTAACTTGGCGGATAACCCCCGGATCTAATTCGGTATCTCCCTTGCGGATAAATTCAATTTCCGTTTTATGCTGCTGCTGCAGAGCTTGCATTTGTGAATCAAACTCACGCATCAGTTTTTTAAGAGTATCATACTCTTCGGCTTCCCCGATAATTAAGTCTTCAGGCTTTTCTTCTTCCAGAACCTCAATCATTTCCTGAGTGATGATTTCCTCTTCTTTAATCAGAATATCACCTGTTTTACGGTGCATGATTGGTGCTGGAGCAGCTTCTCCTAATAAAAGGGCCCCTACTTGCTCATGAAACTCTATAATGAGCTTTGATTCTTTGGCTTTAAACTCTTGATGAATATCCTTAATACGGGTGGCTTCTTCTACTAACTCATCATCTGTTTTAGATAAACGATCTCTACGAGTAAAGACCCTTACATCCATGACAACCCCAGATGTTCCTGGAGGAGCAATTAAAGAAGCATCTTTTACTTCATCACCTTTTTCTTCAAAAATAGCGCAAAGCAGTTTTTTTTCTAAAGGAGCGTTATCTTCTACTTTTGGAACGGTTTTACCAACTAGGTAATCCCCCTGTACAACTTTAGCTCCTCTGCGAGCCACACCGGTTTTATCTAAATGCCTTAAAGGATACTCTGAAACATTAGGAATATCTGGTGTAATTTCTTCTTTACCAATTTTAGTGACTTGCGCTTGAGCTTCAAATTCTTCAATTAAGACAGAATCGTATGCACCTTGCTTAACAAGTTTCTCTGAAATAATAATCGCATCTTCAAAGTTGTAACCGCACCAAGGCATAAAAGCTACTAAGACGTTCTTACCTAGAGCAATTTCCCCTTTATCAGTAGCAGGTCCATCTGCGATAATATCCCCTGCTTCTATCTCATCTCCAGTGGCACAAAGTGGGGTTTGATTAATGCAAGTTCCTGCATTAGAACGCATAAACTTTTTCAAATGATACGTCTTTTTAATCAAAGGATTCGACTTAGCTGCAATCACAATCTGAAAGCCATCCACAAACTCAACAACACCGTCTTCTTCTGCTAGTACAATGGCCCCAGAATCTCGAGCAGCTCTAGATTCAAGACCTGTCCCTACAATGGGGGCTTCTGTTTGTAAAAGAGGCACGGCTTGACGTTGCATGTTAGAGCCCATTAAAGCTCTGTTCGCATCATCGTGTTCTAAGAAAGGAATTAAACCGGTAACAATAGACACCGGCTGTTTCGATGAAACATCCATATGCGTTACTTTACTCGTTTCAATTTTTAGAGGCTCTCCTTTGTGTCTAGCCCAGCAAATAGAATCGATAAATAGATTATGTTCATCCAAAGCGGTAGATGCTTGCGCAATCACACAATTCTTTTCTTGGTCTGCATCCATGTATTCGATTTCATCTGTTACGAGTCCATCTCTTACAATACGATAAGGGGTTTCAATGAAACTAAATTCATTGAGCTTAGCAAATGCAGCAAGGGAGGTAATCAATCCAATATTTGGTCCCTCTGGCGTTTCAATAGGACAAATACGCCCATAATGGCTCGGATGTACATCTCGAACCTCAAAGCCAGCTCTTTCTCGATTAAGACCACCTGGCCCTAAAGAAGAAAGACGTCTTTTGTGCGTTAACTCTGCAATGGGGTTATTTTGATCCATGAACTGAGAAAGCTGCGATCTTCCAAAGAAGTCTTTCAAAACTCCAGCTAAACCTTTTGCTGAAACCACTTTACCAGGTGTTAATGTATCAGAAGTAAAATCAAATAAATTGATTCTTTCTTTAATAATTTTTTCCATTCGAGAAAGACCAACTCGGCATTGGTTCTGTATCAATTCACCAACAGAACGAACACGACGGTTTCCTAAGTGATCGATATCATCAATATCAAAACCCTCATCCCCTTTCTTTAAACGAATTAAATATCTGACAGCACCGATTACATCTTCTTTACGCAAGGTAACCACATCTAAATCTTCATCTTCAGTAGAAAATTTTAATTTGTGATTGAGCTTATAGCGTCCAACTCGTCCTAAATTATAGCGCTTTGGATCAAAGAATAGTCGCATAATTGCAGAGCGCGCATTAGAAAGCGTAGCTGGTTCACCTGGTCTAATTTTGCGATAAAAGTCTTTTAAAGCAGATTCATAAGAATCTGTTGGATCTTTAGCTAACATTTTAATAACAGGGCTTGTCTCATCTGCATCTTCAGCAATTCTTGCAGAGGAAACCCCGGCATCTAACATGCGCTTTAACATTGATGTAGTAAGCTTTTCTGCTGCTTTTCCAAAAACGACGCCATTTTCTTCATCTACAACATCTTCTGCTAAGATCTTTCCTACCAATTTTGGAAAATCTTTATCTGAGCGGATTTTAATTTTTACCGTGCTAAAAAACTCTTCAATGATATCTGCATCTGTAGAATATCCAAGAGTGCGGATAAAAGAGGTTGCTAGGATTTTACGTCTGCGCTTCTTACGATCGATATAAATATAAATGTGATCGCTGGAATCAAAAGCTCCCTCTAACCAACTTCCTCTGTAAGGAATAATTCGGAAAGAATAAATATTAACGCCTTTTATGTGCCTTTCATGCTCAAAAGAAATGCCAGGAGATCTATGTAATTGGGAAACAATTACCCTCTCTGCACCATTAATAATAAAAGTACCTTTATCAGTCATTATAGGTAAGGTCCCCATATAGACCTCTTCCTCTTTAATGCCTGTTTCATCGGTCAGTCGAAATTTAACTTTCAAAAAAACATTATAGGTAATTCCGCGACGAATGCATTCTTCAGGCGTATACTTAGGAACTCCTAAAGTATAGGAAATGTATTCAAGGATTGTTTTTTCATCATACGATTTGATAGGGAAAATTTCTGTAAAAACCTCTTGCAATCCAACATTTTCTCTTTCATGAGGCAATTTATCTGCCTGAAGAAATTGACTATAAGATTTAATTTGGATTTCAATCAGGTTTGGCAGGTCGATAATCTCTTTCCTGTCTTGGAAACTCACCCTATGGGGCGGCCTTTTTAACATTGAAACGGCTCCTACTCTTTGTCTGTTAGAATGAGGTAAGAATTCTCTATTATTTTCATAGCCTCTTTAAGCTATGAAATACTTAAAACTTTAACTAAACCGAAAAAAAACACAAGTAGAAGTCATAAAATAACCTCTACTTGGCTGTTTAAGAAAAATTAATTAAAGACCTTTTACTTTAATTTCTCCACCACTATCTTTAAATTTAGCAGAGATCTCATCAGCTTCTTGTTTAGAACAGGATGGCTTTATTACCTTAGGAGTTGCTGGGGTAACAGCTTCCACAAACTCTTTTGATTCTTTTAAACCAAGTCCTGTAGCTTCACGAACCACTTTAATTACGCCCATCTTTTTATTAGGATCTACAGTTGTCAAAGACACCTCAAATTCCGTAGATTCAACAGCCGCTTCTGCAGACGGAGCCGCAGCTTGAGCCATCATCATAGGAGCTGCTGCTGCTGCTTTCACGCCCCATTTATCTTCAAGAGCTGTTTTTAGCTTAGCCATATCCAAAACGCTTAAGTGACTCAAAGAGTCAACTAATTCTTCAATACTTTTTTGTTGGGTACTCACGATCAACCTCTTCTTGTTTAAAATTTACGAGTTTTCTTGTTGGCTTTTGTTATCCAAACAGTACATGACACTGGTAAGTAGAGACTGCACAACCGATAGCATTTGTGCCATTGGGGCTTCAAGCACACTTAAAAATTGCGCCTGCATCTCTTCTTTGCCTGGTAGCTGAGAAATCTGCTTCACATCTGCTGCAGAGCAAATTTCTCCTTCAAAACATCCACCAACAACCTCTACATTTTTCTCATTGTCTTGACAAAATTTATAAATTACCTTCGTAGCTGGAATCGGATCTTGGCTTGCAAAAATAACCGCGATGTGCCCTTGCATAGCAAATGTATTTAAAGTGATTCCAGCACTTTCTGCTGCTTTAAGAAGTATTCTCTTTTTAACAACTTCCAATTCCGCACCCGTCTGCTCTAAATTCGCACGAAGATCTGCAGAAATATTAGGTTCAAGGGATTGGTACTGTGCTAGCACAAGCGCCTTAGAACCATTGATTTTTTCTTTAATCTCATTGAGAAGTAATTGCTTTTCTTGTCTCATGCTATTGTTCCTTTGCTCCCTGTAGTCCTGCAATTACGCTTAAGTCAACTTTTAACCCAGGTCCCATCGTAGACGACAATACGATAGATTGAATGTATTGTCCTTTAGCACTAGATGGCTTAGCTCTAACAATCGCGTTGATAAAAGCAGTGATATTTTCTATAAGATTCTCTGGAGAAAAAGAAAGTTTTCCAATCAGAGTGTTAATCACACCTTGCTTGTCTGTTCTAAATTCAATTCTACCCATTTTTACTTGTTTGCAAACGCCTGCAATGTCATTGGTGACAGTTCCTGCTTTAGGAGTAGGCATTAACCCTCTTGGACCTAGAATCTTTGCATATTTTCCTAAATCTCGCATCATGTCAGGTGTTGCTATAACAACATCAAATGAGGTCCAACCTTTTTTAATTTTTTCAAATAGCTCCTCGTTCCCAGCGTAATCTGCACCAGCATCAAGAGCTTCTTGTATTTTTTCGCCTTTGGCGAAAACAACAAGAATCGTTTGCTTTCCAGTTCCATTCGGTAATGAAACGGTTCCACGAACCTGTTGATCTGGTTTCTGGGCATCGATGCCTGTTTTAAGCGATAACTCCACCGATTGGTCAAATTTAATCGGAGGGCAGTTTTTTAAAATTTCGATAGCTTGAGCTAGATCGTACTTTTCATGAGGTTTGATTTTGCTGGCTATCTCCCGAAATCTTTTGCTTCGATGCATTTTTATTCCTTCAAAGTTTATATGATATCTATTCCCATAGAACGCGCTGTTCCTTCTACAAGCCTACAAGCCGCTTCATCGGTTCGAGCACGCATATCAGAACGTTTGTTTTTGGCGATTTTTATCACCTGCTCTTTGCTGAGCTTTCCCACCTTGTCGCGGTTTGGTACCTTAGAGCCTTTTTCTACCCCTGCTTCTTTAAGAATCGTTCTTGAAACAGGAGGTTGTTTTGTGATAAACGTAAATGTTTTATCGTGAAAAACGGAAATTTCAACAGGTAAAATGTCACCGGCTTTATCTTGCGTCTTTGCATTAAATTCTTTGCAAAAAGCCATAATATTCACTCCAGCACCCCCAAGAGCGGGTCCTATAGGAGGGGCAGGATTAGCTTTACCAGCTGGAATCTGCAACTTAATCTTTTTTATGAGTTTCTTTGCCATTATTCTTAAATTCCTTGAATACTAGTTTACTTCAGATTCAGTAGGCAATTGTTCTACTTGCCAAAATTCTAAATCATCAACACGAGTGTCTCTTCCAAAAATGGAAACCATAACGCTTAAGCGCCCCTTCTCGTGAAAGACCTCTATTACTTTTCCGGTAAAATTGATAAACACACCGTCTGTAATTTTTACCTTATCTCCAATAGTAATATTGTGTTTCTGAACGACCCCTTTTTTCTTTTCTTCGAGGTCTTTTAAAATATCATCAACTTCTTCCTGCGATAATGGGTTAGGCTTGTCTCCGCCTAAGAAACCTAAAAAGCCATTTGTTTTACTCACATATTGCCAAGAATCATCTGTTAAAATCATCTTTACAAGTATATAGCCAGGCCACAACTTCTTCTCGCTAATCTTTTGCTGACCGCCCTTAACCTCAGCCACATTTTCAGTCGGAACGAGAACCTCTTCAAGGATCTCATCCATTCCGCTTGAATTACGCTTTTCTTCTAGAGACTTTTTGATCTTTTTTTCTTGACCAGAGACAACTTGTATGACGTACCATTTATGCATGAAGCCTCATTACTTTAACCCAGTACTTTGTGTGTTACATATGAAATAAAATCCAAGCCCCCCTTTACAAGAAGGTCTACAAAATAAATCCCTACTCCACAAGCAAAGGTTACCGCAATGACAACCTTGGTGGATAATATAAGTTCTTCCTTTGTCGTCCAACTTACCTTTTTAAGCTCATCTTTTATTCCTTGGATGTAGCTTAAAGCAGGTTTTTTCTTAAGGGCTGATTGCACATGCAAATCTGAAGGCAATCTTGCTTGGTTTAGCTTGGTGTCCATAGCGCACATAAAAGCACCTTAATTTATATTTTATCGAGTGCGGAGGGATTCGAACCCCCGACCGGCGACTTTGGAGATCGCTGCTCTAGCCAGGCTGAGCTACACACCCTTGAGATACAAAACAGCGAGCTCTTTATAACCAAGAGCTCGCTTACATTTTTCCAAAATACTACTATTTCAAAATTTTAGTCACGGTTCCTGCGCCAATTGTTTTGCCACCTTCACGAATAGCAAAACGCATTCCTTCTTCCATAGCAACAGGTTGAATCAACTCTACTGTTAAAGTTACATTGTCACCTGGCATAACCATTTCTGTTCCTTCTGGGAGGGTAACAGCTCCGGTTACATCGGTTGTGCGCAAGAAGAACTGAGGGCGATATTTGGTAAAGAAAGGCTTATGACGACCTCCTTCTTCTTTTTTTAACACGTATACAGTTCCTTCAAATTGGCTATGAGGAGTACAAGAATTAGGAGCTGCAAGCACCATACCGCGCTCGATATCATTCTTTTCAACACCGCGCAATAAAACGCCTACGTTTTCGCCAGCTTCTGCTTTATCTAAAACCTTTAAAAACATCTCAAGGCTAGTGGCAACAGTGTCACGAGTGTTTTTTATTCCCACTATTTGCAGTTTATCATTGGGCTTAATCACACCTCTTTCCACTCTTCCTGTAGCGACAGTTCCCCGACCAGAAATGGAGAATACATCCTCAACAGGCAATAGGAAAGGTTTATCTATATCCCGTTTTGGAGTAGGAATGCTTTCATCGACAACATCCATTAGCTGTTCAATAGATTTTACATACTCAGGGTCTCCCTCTAAAGCTTTAAGAGCAGATCCTCGTACAATCGGAACATTCTTATAGCCCTGCTTTTCTAATAACTCTTGCAGCTCCATTTCGACTAGATCGACAAGATCTTCTTCCCCTTTCATCATATCCATTTTATTCAAGAATACTACGATAGCAGGCACACCCACTTGACGAGCTAATAGAATATGCTCTTTTGTCTGAGGCATTGCTCCATCAGTTGCAGCTACAACAAGAATAGCTCCATCCATTTGAGCTGCTCCCGTAATCATATTTTTAACGTAATCCGCATGCCCCGGGCAGTCTACGTGAGCATAGTGACGTTTCTCTGTTTCGTATTCTACATGAGAAGAGTTAATGGTAATTCCACGCGCTTTTTCTTCAGGGCTATTATCAATAGATGCATAGTCGCGAAATTTTGCACCTCCCTTTTGTGCAAGAATCTTCGTAATCGCTGCTGTTAGTGTAGTTTTGCCATGGTCAACGTGACCAATTGTCCCGATGTTGACATGAGGCTTATTTCTTTGAAACGCTTCTTTGGCCATCAGATCCTCCGTTAGGCTCCTGTATGCATATGTTGCTTATATTTCTAAATTTTTGCCCAGAATAGGAATTGAACCTACGACCTTTTGCTTACCATGCAAATGCTCTGCCACTGAGCTACCTGGGCCTTAAAAGAGCAAGTAGATTTTTAAGCTTTAATAACAAATCTCTTGCTTGCTCCCTATAAAGAGACTTCTTTCCAAGTCGAAAGCAACAAAGTTTATTCCTTAAGACAAATAAATTCAATACCTACGTATAAAAAACCGTTTTTCTTATCGCTTTCTATATAAGATACGCCCTTTGCTCAAATCATAAAGGGACATTTCAACTGTAACAATATCTCCTACAAAAACGCGAATGTTGCATTCACGCATTTTTCCGCAAAGATGAGCTAAAATACGTTGTCCGTTTTCTAAAATAACAGAAAAAGTCATATTGGGAAGAAGCTCTTCTACCGTGCCATCAATTTTAATCTTGTCTTCTTTTGGCATAAAAAAATAACGCGCTTGTTTTAAAAGTAATATATTCTGTTTTTAGGTGTTTTAAAAAATTATCTACACTAAGAACCAACTCCAAAAGCTGCTATTAGTAATAAACAAGAAATTTTACCTAAATGCGGAATTCATCAAACACGATTTACTGCAAATTGTCAATGGGAATTATCACTTTCTTGACTTAAGATTTTCAATTGGGTTATCCTTGACTACATGAGCATAGATTTAACCCATACTTTTGAAAGTTGTCTCCGCAAGCAAATTCTTACTAAAAAAATCTTTGAAGCATGCATAACCCCTGAAGAAAAATATCAAAAAATTATTGAATTAGGAAAAAATCTACCTCCTTACCCCTCCATGAATAAAACCCCCGAATACTTGGTCAAAGGATGTCAAAGCACTATGTATCTTCTCTCCTATTTCCAAGAGACAAAAATGTATTTTGAAGTCTATTCTGAAGCACTTATTTCAGCAGGACTTGCCGCTCTTTTACTCCTTGTCTACCAAGAAGAATCCCCTGAGGTAATCCTAAAATGTCCCCCTTTATTCTTAGAAGAAATAGGCCTTTATACAGCCTTATCTCCTAGCAGATCAAATGGCCTTTCCAGTTTATTCTTACGCATGAAACAAGAAGCTTTAAAGAGCTTAACTCAAAAAAACAAATTAATTTAACTATTTATTCTAAAATCATTTTAAGTTAAAATGTTAACTTATTAATTTTAATTATTTAATTTATGAATATTACCGCCTCTACAAATTTTCCCAATCATCCCGTGCTTCTTCATTTTAAAGAGGAATTACACAAAAACCCTGCTGATTTTGAGAGAAAAAAAAGGCTATATTACGTAGCTGCGGTTATATCAAGCTTAGTTGCAGCTGCTTTTTTCTTAAGCTTTATTCCTCTTCAAACAATGATGCTTCCTTTTTGGTTATCAATAGCAGGGGCTTTTGCCACTCAATCTGCTATGGCACTATTTGCTAAAACAGCTGGTGACATGATCCAAAATGCACAAGAAGCGGGAAAAGCTGCTAATCGTTTGAGAGAAATGCAAAACATATACCAAATATATCAAGAAACTTCCTTTTCTGAGCCTGAAAAAATAACTAGGGCTCATGCAACCCTTGCTGAAAAAAAATACGCAGAAGCAGAGCAAAGCCTACAAGAGCTTGTAACCAATACCAATTTTTTAAGTCCTAAATCCAGATTAGAAGAAATTATTCGACTACAACACGAAGTATTGCTTTTAAAAATAGATGTATGCTTCAAAGTTGCTATATTTGATGCAGTTGCTGCAGGCAATCTCAGTTGCCTTATAGAAAAAAAAGATTTACTAATGATCTCTGATCAAGACCCTTTGAAAAGGAACCAAATCCAGGGGTTAAATGATATTTTGAAGCAAAAATTGACTGAACCTCTAGTGTACTTTACAAAAGAATTCGATTTTTTTAGGGGATTTAAAAATATTTTTTTTGAAGAAATTGAAAAAATGCGACCTGATGATCTAGCAAGTCATATTTTTGAAGTAATGACAACTCCATCTTCTCTCTTCTTTAGTGAATTAACTTGATCCATTGAACTACTAGGACGTAGCTAGAACAGAAAAATATAGCTACTAACAACCCTTTTCCTCCAGCTACTTGATAATTGCCTGTTAAATTCTTACGGTAACGACCTATCCAAACCATTAATGTAGGGATAATCCCGCTAAGCAAAGCATCACCAAAGCCTCCAGAAACCTCTAAAGCTAATACAAAAGCATTAGGGAAAGCTGCTGCAAAGAAGATGACAGGAAGAACCACTAGCGCCCCAATAGAGAGCTTATGGGAGATCTGCTGTTGTAATTTCAAACCATCTCTTAAGAAATCAAATAACCCAAGGGCTATACCTAAATAAGAAGTGACTAAAGCAAAGAAGGCAAAGCTCTCTGCTAAAGCGATAAAATAGAAATTAGAGACAATAGCATAGAGAGCTTCTGTAGCCGCTTGCCCCTTAGTAAAAGCCTCTTGCAACCCACCAGATCCTTGCAAAGGAACACTACCAAGAACAATCCACTGCCAAATAGCATAAGCACAAAAAGGAATCGTTGTTCCTAAAAGGATCGCAAGGCGCAAGCTCTTAGGATCTCGACGCAGATAAGGGGTAAGGGTAGGGATGATCATTTGATAACTGAAAGTGGCTAAAAGTAGAGGAAAAGCCATGCCTAAAGAAGACCATTGTTGCTGGAGCAGACGATGAATACTTACTTCTTTAAAACCAAAACCAACTAGCCCTACATAAGATAGGATCATACCAGCCATTAGCAAAATATTTATTCTACTAATTTTTTTAGTGCCTAAGTAAATCAAAACCCCAAATAACAACCCAAACAATAAACAACCAGAGCCATAAGTCGTATTAGTACTAAAAAAGGTCTTTATGCCTCTGATTAAAATGACAGCTCCGCCGCTATTATAAGCAATTAAAGAAGCATAAGCCATGAACAAATAAAGGGCTACACAGAGCCATTTACCGACTTTTCCTAGCAAGTGCGAAGCCATAGTCATTATGTGAGCACCCTCTGGCATCCAAAGATTTGCCTCTACAAGCAATAACCCTGATATTGTCATAAAAACCCAAGTCAAAGCCATAGAAACTAGAGAGGGGAAAAAACCCATTTGAGAGGTTTCCACAGGCAAAGCTAACATTCCTCCGCCCACACAAGTTCCAGAAATTAAAAAAGCGGCTGATAGTAAGCGTCCTTTAGATACAGAATAAGAAGATGTAGTTATAGTCATAAAATAAAATGAGATAAAATTAGATCTAATGTAATACTTTATGTTAAACAAAGCAAATAAATTAGCGGTATAAACACTGAATGAGCGCAGATGCAGCAACAATACGCAAAGTCTGAAAAGGTTCTTTTAAAATCTCTAATAAGAAAGGAATAGAGCTAGCATCTCCAATCTGCGCAAGAGCTTCTAAAATGGTGATTTTTATTCTTTGATCTGCATTTGGATAAATCTTTTGCAAAATATCTACAGCTACTGGATCGCGATACATAAGCCCTAAAACCAAAGCTGCCTGCATACGTACCTTTTCATCCGAATCATCGAGCAGTGAACTTACAAGCTCACCTGCTTTTTCATCCCCTTCTTGCAGCAGGACCGCTGCTGCTGCTGTAATATTCCAATCTTTTTTTTGCAAGAAATCTTTTGTGAGCTGTAGCGCTTTTGGATACTGGACAAAATGCAAAATAGATAAGATATCTAGCCGAACCAACTGGTCGACTATCTGAGGATAATTAGGAATGGTTTCTATATGAGTTACATCGCTTGGAATGATCGGAGAAAATAAGGAATGAGTTTGTTTATCCCACATCCACAAACCAGATTCTTGAGACAAAATAGAAAAGATGGTATCAGAGACAATAGCTATGTGCGCACGCTGCCCAATTAAACCTAAGCACAAATTCAAACGTACATAAGGATCTTTTACTTTATGAATACTTTTAAAAGCTAAATCTACACCAAATCGTCCGCTTGCAGCAATAGCTGCTGCTGCTAAACGCTGCCATTTAAGGTTCTCTGATTGCAACCAATAGCCAAGAGTGGTTTCTCCTGCTTTTTCTTGATTGATCAATAATAGGTACCCTGCGGTAATGGCTACAAGTGGAGAAGAGTCTTTTAAACAAGCTCCCACTAGACTATGAATAGATTTTTTTTCAATGCGTTTGACACGCAGAAGAGCTAAAGCATTCAGAGCTGATATACGTACCTCTGCTGAGGAATCATCTAATAACTGCAATAAGAGATCACTATCTTGAGTCCTTTCAAAATGAGCAATGATTTCTGCTCCCAATTGGCGCAAAAGAGATCTGGATTGCGTGGTTAAGTTCTCTAATTTTTGCCGGCTGATTTGATGAGACATTTCTACTATAGCTATCATAGCAGCTGTTTTCTCTTCCATTAAGCTACAGGGATCTTCAATAATTGCTTGTAGAGGTTCTATAAACTCATAGATACGTAAAGCTCCAACAGCTCGAATAGCTTCTAATCGCACATACCAAACTTTTTCCCGTTTAAGCAAGTTCATTAACTCTTCTTTAAAAATCTCGTCTTTGAACTGAGTGCACAGTTTAATAGCACTAGAGCGTAGCAGGGCATTAGAATCCCTCATCCCTTTGAGCAATATAGGGATGGCTTTAGAATCTTTTGTTAAAGTAGCCCCAATCAAAGTATTAAAGCGCACAGAAATTTGTGTCGCAGATTGTCCTTTGTTAAGAGCGCTCCAACTGAGCATTTCGATCAAATGCCGCTCTTTCTTATAATCTTGTATGGAAGGGCAAAGATAACACCACTGGTCCCAAGCTTGCATCTCGCTACCAAATTGACATAAAGCATAAAGTAGAGCCTTGTGTAAAATGAGAGAGTCGGGAAAGGATTCTATGGCTTTTTTGGCCTCTTGAATCGCTTGCAGATCATCTCCTATCAATAGATGTGAATATATGCGCTTTTCTAATTTTTCCTCTGTGAGAGCAAAAGATACAGAGGAAAATAGAAGAAAGGAAATTACATAGCGCATCATGCCAAAAGACTCAATCTTCTTCCCCCAATTAAATGAAAATGAAGATGAAAAATGGTTTGACCAGCTCCTTCTCCATTATTTGTCAAAAATCGATATCCTTCCTCTATATGATATTCTTTAGCTAAGTCCTGTGCTACAGAAAAAATCTCCCGAATTAAAGACCAGTCGTCCTCGGAAGTTATAGATTGAAAATCGGGAATCTCTTTTTTTGGCATAATCAGAATATGAATAGGCGCTACAGGATGCAAATCTTTAATGGCTAAGATACGCTCATTTTCAAATATAACCGTCGCAGGTAGCTCTTTACGAATAATTTTAGCAAATATTGTGCTCATAACAAGACCGTTTTAATATATATTCTAATGCCTTAAAAGCATCTTCCTTAGTCTCCCAAACGGAAATAAACCTTCCCTTGTGACAAAAAATAGCCCCCGAAATGGAGGATGCTTTTTTTAAATCTTCTTCTAAAAGACCAGCCCACTCTTCTGGAAGAGGCAATCGCACCTGCATACGTTTTTCCATACAAGGAGGAATACCTCGTAGCTTCCAATGCCCAGAAGAGGGCATAATGACAAATAATGCAGGGTGCTTTTCTCCTCCTAACTCAAAAAAGGATTCCATCCAAGGCATTGCTTCTTCGAAAAAAAGATACTTTTGGTTAAGTGTCATTGCTTGAGCTACTTTCTCGCGGCACATCTGGATATAGCTAAACCTTTCTAAAAGCCGCTTTAAATGCCCTTTTACAAAGGTGAATGCTTCATGAAAGGCAAGATCTTGCGTATCGCTTTTAGCATCGTAGACAACCGGCACAAAATTGCTAATTACTTGAGAAAAATTACAAACACCAAATTCTGGAGTTATTTTCCCATTATCATGCGCATCTACCCCTATTATCAAAGAACTATTTAAAAAATCATAGGCCGCTTGATCAAGTTTTTTTTGGTCTAGCAAATAGAGTAGAACCATTCCTGCGCTACTCAACTCCCCTTTGTAATCTATTTGATGGTGATCAAAACGTTTTGAAGAAGGGTCATATATACCCCCTACATCACAGACATATTCACACAAGGCCAGTTTTTGTAGATTACGAGTGCGCACAATCTTAGTCTCATCTGCCAAACCAAATAAAACAAGCAGAGCACAAGCGGTTACCTCATCAGCGTGAAAGGCCCCATCATGAATTCCAATACTTTTTTTAATCATAATAAGCATCAATAAAGCAAATTCTAAATGTATCATTAACAAAATTAATTCTCAAGAACTGCAAAAGAGCTACCGATTAAAGCCCAAAATCTGCTTCACTAAAAAAAGAAAAGCATGAGGCTCAAAGTTCATGGAAAGTTATCTTTTAGCACATCATTATGACCTCGTTACTCCAGATGGTCTAATCATAAAAATGGATAGACCCTCTTTAGAACTGCTTAATGTAGAAATCCAAATCCAAAATATTTCTCCTGCATTTGTAGGATTTCAGATCGACTCCGCCCATATCACCTTTAATCTAAAAAGTACGTTAGCACAGCTGGGGCTTAATGCTATTTTACAAGAAATAGATCTACAGGAAAAGAATGCCTCTGCTATAGCAAAAGTGCAACTACAAGCTTATGGCAAAATCGCCCCTGCTTTGTTTGATTTTATCCAGCAAGGATCCTATATCGGGAAACTATTCGCTGCTGATCCAAGACGAAGAGTTCGCGATCCTGATTACCTTATGCGCATGTTTGGGCGCAGCGATCGCCAGGGGCGACCTTTACTCTCTTTAGGTGGCCCTAAAGGAAAAGATGAACTTCTGCTAGAAAAAATTGATGGTCGTACAGTTGCCTTTTTACAACTGCAAAATGGGATTCTTAGCTACGATGAAAAAGCGATTTTAGGACTACTTCCTACTTTATCCAAAGCTCTGATACACCCCTCTTTTCGCCTTCGAACACTCATCCAGCTTGATCAAACTTGGGAAGCTGGTGCTAAACGACAAGTACAAGAAAATCAAATTCTATTGGTTCGAACAGCTCCTCTTCACATACGTACGGCCTTTGGTAAGGTGGTAAATGAGCTTTTACCTAAAGCAATTACACATACAGCTGCAGATGTTCTAGAACCAGATACAACGGCATCTGGCGATGTATACGAGTTATTTGGCTCTTCTCAAGAAGATCTATCGATCATCCCCATTGAATTTTATACTTTAGAGCCACACCGCGAACATGTGTTTTTTACCGATCGTGATCAATTGCAAAATTGCCTGGAAGATTCTTCTAAACTTTTTCAAGCCTTCGAAACAGCACCTACTCCCGCTTATCATCGAACTGCTGTTTTTGTCGTTAAAGGGGAGCAGTTATTAAATCTAAAACCCAAAGATTGGATTGTAAGAGACATTCATAAAACCCCTTTCCCAGGGATTTTTCATCCTTCTGAACAGGCCATTTTAGTACAGAACTACATTGAACAACAACCTTGTTATCTTTTTTTAAAATATATTGAAGATGGCTTAATTACCAGTCAGGGCATTTTACTAACTAGATATTTTCCTTCTCCTTTAATGAAAAGAATGCTTTTAAGCACTTCTGTTCAACGTTGCTTAAAAGGCATCTTCTTTAAAACACCTTCTTTAACCTACGGGAATTTCTTCTCCCATGAAGATAGATCTTTGCTGCTCGACCTTGCTAGTTTTGGCATTCCGGTCTATTGGGTAGATGATACAACAAACAAAGTACTACAATACACTCCAAAACCAGGAAAAGACTCAGGCATGTTCGTTCCCGAACCATTTGTCGATGCATTTATTCGATCAACGACATTTGGCATATATGGATCTACTCTAATCACCGGCACTTTTGAAGAGGAATTAACCGCTTTATTAAAAGGCTTAATACAGATGCGTTCTTTTCTAAATCATCCTCTTTTAAATGCAAATACTCCTATTGCTTTAGTGACTGGAGGAGGACCTGGCATTATGGAAATGGGGAATAGAGTAGCTGAACGAATTGGTATCTTATCCTGTGCAAATATTGTTGACTTCCGCAATAGCAATAATCTCAATATTCAAGAGCAAAAACAAAACCCCTATGTTGAAGCAAAAATGACCTATCGCTTAGATCATCTTGTAGAAAGACAAGCAGAGTTTAATCTAGATTTTCCGATTATCTTGCCAGGAGGCTTTGGAACCGATTTCGAGCAGTGTTTAGAAGAAGTAAGAAGAAAAGTGGGCTCTATTGCACCCACACCTGTTCTTTTATTTGGAGATCCTCACTTCTGGCAGCAAAAAATCACTCCTCGCTTCCAATCAAATCTAAAACTAGGAACCATTAAAAAATCTGAATGGGTTAGCAATTGCTTTTATTGCATACAAAACGCCACTCAAGGGCTTAAAATCTATGAACAATACTTTTCAGGTACGTTGCCCATTGGCTCAGAATATCCGCCTAGCCCCGATGGATTTGTAATCATGGATTAAAAGCCCCAAGAAAGCCCTATCCCACCGTATTCGGTGCGTTTTTTAAAAAACTGCCCTTCATAAGAATAGCCGTCATGATATTCCACATAAATACGCATCTTACGGCCTACTCCTTGTAACTTACTAATTTCGTATCCCAATTTCATACTTACATCAAAATTCCAATCTCTGACTTGCCAATTTTCTACATGGATAGCAAAAAATGGTGTTCCGTATAAGCGATGGTAGTACAATTTACTACCAAAAACCCTTAATTCTGCTCCATATTGGACATATAGTGTTTTCATGTTAAAAGAGGGATCGCTATGCAGGATAACGCCGGGTCCAAAATAAAGACGCAAATGACTAGAGGCTTGGTAGGAACTAAAAAAGTCAATGGCTTCCATGCTAGGATTTCTTCTGTGTTTTAAAAACTCAGAGTGATTGCATAAAAATTCATCTCCTAAGTGAGAAGAGACATGGTATATTCTTAAACGAAAAGACCAACTGTTCAAAGCATATGTCAAAGGAATACCCACAAGGTAATCTGTATTGATTAACTCACACCATCCCCTACCATGTCCTAAAGAATCAGAATAGTTAAATACAGACCAAATGCCTGCTTCTATACCGATTTGTAAATCTCCTTCACAACGAAAGACATTCAGCCAACGAAAAATCGGGAAATCATCTCCTAAAGAAATAGCTGCAACATCGTGACCAATCACGCGATCTCCCCAACGAACCGCTACGGAGTTAACCGGCTGCCTAGGGTCTGCTATCAAAGGAGCGAATAGAACAGTAGATTGAGGAAACCAGATTCCATTTAAACGAGGTTGTTCTACATAAGCTTCTCTAGCTTCTTCTTCAGCTTCTGATAGATCTGCAACCTCTACAGACTCTACACCCGGTAAATCGTCTACAAAAGAGATGATACTTTCTGATAAGAGATCGTTGTTAGGCAGGTTTGCTAAATAAACCTTATGGTTTTTAACAATGACAACAACTTGATACTCGTAATAATGCACATCGATTAATGCTTGAATATATCCTTCTAAATAAGGATCCGTTGCATCAGCAAAAGTATCGACTAATAAATTATCAGTACGCGTTAGAATATCTGTTCTAATTCTATCTATTTCGATTGCAATCATCTCATCTTTGTCTTCCGATGCTTGCAGAGAAAAACAAGTCAACGCATAGCTAATCAGCCCCAGCTGCCGTAATTTCATAAATCAAATTATACTCCAAAAGACTTTTGTATAGCGAATTTTCTGTTTCTATGCAAACTTCAGATCTTATATTTTAGATAGCCTATCTAGATTTTCCCTGCAAACCTATAAAATCCTTGCAATGTTAGCCAGATTTTGGCTATCATTCAGGCCTTTTTAGGGGCAATAGCTCAGTTGGTTAGAGCAGCGGACTCATAACCCGCCGGTCGCAGGTTCAAGTCCTGCTTGCCCCACTTCTTCACAAGTATCTGTGAGCAGGTTTTAGCTTGACTTAAGTCCAATAATCCACTCTAATTTTGTTTTGGCGGTGCAATGACGGTGCAACGAAAAACAATCTTTACAAGCACCATTTCAATCGCTCGAACCAAAAAACTAAAAAAGAGGTTTGAGTTATGGCAGTCTATCAAAGAATAAATAAAGATGGAACTAAGGTCTGGCGAGCTGTAATTCGCATGAAAGGCTACCCTACGGTATGCGATCACTTTGAAAGAAAACAGGAAGCACTGGATTGGTCTTACGAAACAACAAGGCAAATCAAGCTTGGGAAATACAGTTTTGGGAAACAGAACCAAAAGAAAACGATCTCTGACCTAATTGATTCTTATACACAAGACGGTGCTCTTCATCATCACAAATCAGCTAAAGATACCAAGAGGCATCTTGAGTACTTTAAATCTACAATAGGAAGCTATGCTCTTACCCAGGGCGATTTAACTAAAAATTTTTGATAGCAGATTCAGGTAATATGGCATAGTAAATACCTCAAATTTAAGGAGGTTCTATGTCACGCCGCAAGCCAATTGATGCCAAAATTCTGGAAGCCAGTA
>JBAUFS010000104.1:0-2243 GCA_049679255.1 Candidatus Rhabdochlamydia sp. | reverse complement strand
TACATTTCAGCAAACTGCTCAATCTGGGTTAATCCAGATAAGCCACGTTTATTTTTTCATCGAAAAGAAATTGATCAAACAACTATTTCTGAATATGTGTGATGGTTCCTTATGTTAAACTGGCGTTAATACAATGAAAATGCCTTTTCATTTTAGAGAATAAGCCCTCTATAAAGACGCTTTTAGAAGCTTGCATTTAATAATAGATGGAACCCCTTTAATCAATTTTGTGGGTTTACTTCAAGAATCACTACTAACTAAAAAAGGATGATATGGATATAAAAATTCAAAATAGTTTCTCAAATTTTCAAAACCCCCTTGGTTCAGTTTCTTCAAAGAAAAATATTTTAGGATCTCCCAAAATTGCTGCTAAAGCGCTGGCCAATAAATATGAGTTGGATATGTATTTCAAACCCCGTCCTAACATTGATTCCTGTAATCATGCAGTTGCTGTAGTTGCAGCAGTTGCAGCGATAATAACAGCAGCAAATGGCGCTATAGAAGCTGCAAAAAGAGGCAAAATAGTTGATACATTGTATCCTATTGACCTAGAGAATATTGAAGCATCAGGATTAGATATAAACCAATTATTGAAAATCAGAGAAAATAGAATATAAAAAAGAAGCATTAATATTTCCATAAAAGTGATTTTTTTTCTTAAGGTAAAGGCTGCAGCATAATTTTTAGGCCTAGTTGTTTTTATTCAATAAAAAAATTTTTAACTTTCTTGTAAAGGGAGTTCATAAGCAGGAGTACTTAATGTTTTGGACCGTTGCCTTAATTTTCGGTTTTATTCTTTTATTAAGTCTTTTAAGAGAGATTAAGCGGCTGGATTTTATATGGAATCGTTTCCCTATATTTATGCAGTTTGTTCCTACTTGGAGTTTTTTTGCTCCTCTGCCAAATATGTTTGATTATCACTTGCTGTATCGAGAAATTTCTAATAATGGCAAAGTTCAAGAATGGAAAGAAGTTTATTCTCTTGAAGATCAACGTCCTATTTATTGTTTGATTTGGAATCCTGAAAAAAGATTTTCAAAGGCTTTTTTGGATCTTGCAATGGATCTTATCAGGTTCAGTGAAAAAGTACAGGATAACAAACAAGTATGCACTTCTCTTCCCTATTTACAAATATTGAACTATTTGGATTCACTTTGTAGAAAACAATCTAATTTCTGCCAAAAATTATCTAAGATACAATTTTTAATTTTAACAAATTCGAGAATATATGATTATGATATACTCTTTTTATCAGAAATCCATCCCTTAAGTAACGGATAGTATGATAAATTTAGACACCTACTATGCATTCAAAGATATTACATTTACTTATCAAGTAACTTTATATATTTTATCAATTGGTTTATTTATTACATCATTAGAAGATCTCAAAACCTGGTCAGTATTCCAGTCAGAGGGAATTTTAAGTTGGAAAGTATCAAAATTGGGACTTAGATATACTACAAAAAGCCCAATAGCAAAACTGCTTAACTTTTGCCTGAATGATAAAGCTTTCAAAGGCTCCATATATCTGAGAATTTTTGGTGCTATTTTACTGTTTATATTTTCGGTATTTAATATCATATCGCCTTCTCTTCTTATTGCTTTATTCTTTTTTAAAATACTGATTGCTTTACGAAGTCCTTATGGTCTAGATGGTGCCTATCAAATGCATCTAGTGATTTTATTTGCGCTATCGATAGGAAGCTTATGTGGAATTTGCTCTAAAATTTCGATAATAAGTTTATGTTTCATAGCAGGAGAACTGGTTATTTCTTATTTTATTTCTGGAATTACTAAGCTAACTTCTCCTGCGTGGCGCAAATCATTTGCATTAAATGCAATTTTTAGCACAAGAACCTATGGTCATTCCTTATTTTTTCGATTGATCTCTCAAAGAAATGTTCTTGCGACTTCAATGAGTTGGATGATCTTTCTTTTTGAAACATTGTTTTTTCTGGTAATATTTTTGCATCCTATGCACGCAATTGTATTACTTGTAACTGGATTACTCTTTCATTTATTTAATGCAGTTTTCATGGGACTAAACGATTTTTTATTTGCATTTTCTGCTGCTTATCCAGCTCTTATTTATTGCATACATAAAATCCATTTAAATTAACGCCAGTTTAACATAAGCGCTCTATGAGAAAAGAGGCTTTCTATGAAAAATTTGTAAGCTTTACCTATTGATTTGGTATGAAGTGTAGTTGAGTGGAGAGAAAATAACACACAGGGTAAGA
>JBAUFS010000103.1:0-7182 GCA_049679255.1 Candidatus Rhabdochlamydia sp. | reverse complement strand
AGCAAGAGCAGCTTGATGGCATTGAATGGCAAGAAGAACAAGGATCATTCTAATAGCGGCGCCTTTGGGGCGCTCATAAATACAAAACAATGGCGCCTTCGAGGCGCTAACTACCGTCAAGCCTCTTTGACTGAGGAAAATAAGAGCTTGGATACATCTGGCAGCCTTTTTAGGCTGCTCACAATCGTCAAGCTCCCAGCTTTGCTGGGACGTTATGACTTTACATTAAAACACATACTTTTAAATGCAATACCTTTTCAGCGTTTATTTGGAGAAAAATATCTTATTGGCGTATTTTGGACATTGGAAATGGAAATTAAATTTTATCTCACGACAACTTTATTATGGTGGATATTTGGTAGTTTAAATAAATCTCGGCACATTATAAGTTTTAGCCTTTTTAAATTTATTGAAACAGCTTGGTTGTTCTAGCGTTATAAATGACAATTCAATAACTATTAATGGAAATGAGCTTAATTGTAATGCTTCTATAAATTTATCTACAGCGCCTTACCCAGGATTCCCAACAGATTTACAACCAATACTTACAGTGCTTTGCACTACTCTAAGAAATCCATCATTTTTAAAAGAAGAAGTCATTCCTAATAGAACTGATTATATATTGGAACTCAATAAAATGGGGGCAAAAATAGATTTTAAAAAAGGAGAAATAAAAATATTCCCCACCCCTTCTTTAAATACATATGGGCAGCTAGTTCAAGTAAGTTCAACAGATTTACGCGCAACAATGGCTATTATATTGTATGCAATTCACAATAATATTTGTTGTAAAATTGATGAATTCGACTTAATTTATCGTGGATATACGGATGTTCATGATAAGACCCAGTCCATTGGAGGGAAATTAGAGTATCAATCGAATTATGCAGATAGCTTTAGTCAAATTCAGTAGGAAGTAAGGGAGAGGAATAATGACTAAAACATTTTTTAATTTGCAAATCATTAACTCTATTAACGGATAAAGGAGGTATATTTTTTTCAGAAAAAAATTTTAAATTACTAGTCTCAAGCGTTGTTTTTTTTACTTTACCACCTATGATAGAGCATAAAAAAAACAAATCGTAAATATAAGGCCATTTTGATAAAACGGGGTCTTTCCTTTTATCACACACACATATTAATTTAATGATACTGCATTCAAAGCCTGTTTCTTCTCTTATTTCTCTCAGCATATTTTCTTTAGGGGATAGATTAACATCTGCCCATCCTCCAGGTAGAGACCACAGGCCATCACTTCTTTCTTTAACTAATAGTATCTGATTAGATTCAAAGATTGCTGCCCTTACTCCTACTTTTGGAGTTATATATCCTTTATCTTTTGAAAATATTTCCAATATTTCGCAAGACGATTTAGAAGAATGTAAGCTAGCCAGTTCTGCGCTTATTTCCATTATCCTACTATATCTTTCATGATCAAAATTATCATTGCAAAAAGTTAATCCTATTTGGCTTATAGCCTGCAATTCTGTAACTATTCTAGTTATTTTATTATTCATTCTGTTTTAGCGTCCTATTTTGTAAGTTTCTCTTTTAATTCAGGGTCGATTGTTATGCTATGGTTTGCAGGTAAAGATACTTTGGTGCTTATTACAGAAGATTCATTAGCAGTTGGGTAATGATTGGAAACAGCTAAATGAATATTTTTAATTTCTTGAAGATCTACATTTAATTGATTAGCGTAGTGTGTTTGTATTTTCTCAAGGGATAGAGCATTCACTTTTTCATAAATTTGATTTATAGTATTTATAAACTTTCTTTTGAATGCAGAAGATATTGTTGTGTTGTTTTCTAAAGAGAATGAACTTGGTTCAATATGAGGTTTTTTAGCTATAGTCTGGTTAAGACAATCTATGGTTTTTCTTTTTAGGCCTTTAGAAGATGTTTCTTGATTTTTTTGCGGTTCTGTATTTGGAGTTGAGTCAAATGCGAGTTCATTAAACACAGGATCATCGGAATCGTTGGAATCGGTTAATACGTAATTAATAAGGCCGTCAATAGATATTGGTAAAGAACTATCTGTAATAGCTGTCATAAAGACCTCTCTAATGGTTGTTATTATTTTTAAGTTGTTCTGTATAAATTTTGAAACATTCTATTTGTAAAAATTTTTAATGTAAAAACATTTTCTCTATTTAAAAAATCTAATTTTTTTTTATATATGCGCATGCAATTTGAGTGATTTTTAAACACAGCCCAAATGTTTATAAACGAATAGGAAAATTTTTCTAAAAAAATATATATTTGCTATTTAAAATATTTACTTTTTTTTCTACAGTTCAAATGAGAACGATATAGGAGTAATTATGCGAATTATTGGTTTCATTTTTATGTTATTTGCTTGGATAAACCCTCTAATGAGTGGAGTGGATGTAAATATAGGCCCACCATCACCAGATGGTGGATATTATTACTACGATGATGACGAGGGGTATTATTGGAATGGTCCCGGTTATTATAATGGAATATGGTTTGATAATGAGGATAACTGGCATAATCATCATGGGCATAGAGGCGGCCGTTACCATGGAGGTGGCCACGGCCACGGGGGAGGTCATGGAGGTGGCCACCATCATTAATCATACGAGGGTTTTTTTAAGGAAAACCCTTTTATATCCATTAATGGATGAAAATCGCTTGTGGTTGAAAGAAGAAAGAAATTTCTGTTTTTGCATTTTCTGAAGTATCAGAACCGTGAATAGCGTTGCGTTCTATAGAAGCACCAAAATCTCTTCGAATGGTTCCAAGAGCTGCTTCTTTAGGATTTGTGGCTCCCATGAGCTCGCGTGTACGGTTAATAGCATTTTCACCTTCTAGCACAAATGCTACAATAGGACCTTCTGTCATAAATTGAATCAATTCCTGAAAAAAGGGTCGGTGAGCATGTACTGCATAAAAAGCTTTTGCTTTTTCTACAGTAAGACGTTGCATTTTAATCCCTACAATTTCTAATCCAGCTTTTTCAAAATGAGAAAAAATTTCTCCTATTTTATTATCTGCAACGGCGTCTGGCTTAATAATTGAAAGTGTTTGTTCATGCGACATATATAATCTCCTACAATCTATTTAAGAATATGTTAAAATCAGCTAATTATAGAAAATCCACAAATTAATCTCATTAATAAAATATTAATTATATAAAAAAGTAGACTACTATAGCTTGAAATGCTCTCCAAAATAGTTTGTTCGTGCTTCCTTGTTTTTTAATAAATCATCAACTGTTCCTGATAACAATACTCTGCCTTCTTGAATAAGATAACTACGATTTACAATAGAAAAAATTTCACGGGCGTTATGATCTGTAATCAATATACTAATTCCTTTGTTTTGAAGGTGTCGAATCATTAACTTTACATCATGTACTGCAATGGGATCGATATTAGCAAAAGGTTCATCTAATAATAAGAAACAGGGTTGAGTAATTAAGGCTCTAGTAATTTCTAAACGTCTTCTTTCTCCACCAGAAAGGGTCAAAGCTTTTTTTTTAGCTAGAGGAGTTAGATGAAGTTCTTCTAATAAATTTTTTAAACGATTTGTTCTCTCTTGGGCTTTTATAGGTAATGTTTCTAAAATACAGAGTAGATTTTCTTCGACTGTGAGTTGGCGGAATATAGAAGGTTCCTGTGAAAGATACCCCATACCCATCTTAGCACGCTGATGAATAAGAAGATGGCTGATTTCTTGTCCTTTAAAAAAAAATTGACCTTTATCGGGATTAATGAGTCCCGTAATTAAATAAAAAGCTGTGGTTTTACCAGCCCCATTAGGTCCTAATAATCCAACCACTTCACCTACACCCACTTGCAAACTAATGTCATGAACAACAATTTTGTTTCTATAGCTTTTTCTTAAATTTTTTGCTTCAAATAGGATAGGAGGCTTCATGGAAGCGGCTGCTTTTTTAAAGGAAATATCAGCAATGTTTATTTGTAGAGAAGAGGGTAATTTATTCATGAGATACAAGTTGTGGAAAGTATTGATTGAATTGGGTTTGCTCTTCTTTGCTAAAGGCAAATTGCACTCTGCCAATTCCTTTAATGACTTTTTCTTGCGTCAAGCAATCTGTGGTTATGTGCACCTCAGGTGCGCTAATTTTCAATTCTTGCGAAGCATCCCAAAAAAGCACCTTTTTGCCAGGATGAGCAGATAAGATAATGGAACGAGTATCTAAAGAATAACTCATTTTATCAGCAATTGCCAGTTGGGCTGGTTTATGAGGATCTTTAGAAAGTAGACGAACGTGTTCTTTTAGAACAATTGATGTAGGTTTTACATGCTGATTTATATTGGTATAATCTAATTGAGCGCTATCTGAAAACACATTAAGATCTTCTGTTTCATAGTATAATTGATTTTGTATATTGCCATCTTGATCTTGAGGGCTTTCAATCCACGCCTGTAATTTATTTTGATCGATATAAAGTCTTCCGTGCGATTCTATACGATGATTACGCCCTTGTAGATCTTTATAGGTCATAATTGTATGTCCTTTTGCATCCAATGTTTGAAAAACCATCTTATTATAAATCATGCAATTTTTGATGGTTAACTCATCTTGCGTATGTATTACGCCAAGATCTTGTTCTTCAATCTGAGTAGGGCCTTTAAATAGCAATTTTTTTTCTAGATCATTCCAGTTAAGAGAGTCTGTAGTAAAATACAGGGGACTCTTTTCCGCTTTGGGCAATAAAAAGCTTTGCAATATCCCTTTAGCATAAAATAATTGTAGGTAAGAGTCGATAAGGTTTATATCAATTTGTCTTGCATGTACCACATCTTGTTCATGAGTCAGACAGCAGTTATTCGCATCTTGCCCATATGCTGAGATACATCCTTTCCATTGATTGATTAGATCCAACTGGTTATAGGTAGCTTTTGCAGCTGTTAGAAAAAAAGCGTTTGCATAAGAAATAACTACATTTTGCTTAGCACAAATTGAATCGATTAGATATTCTCTATTCTTTTCTTCTTTAGATAACAACTTAAGTTCTAAACTACGTCCTTCTATGGTAAAAGGGGTCAATTTTTCCCTTTTATCGTAGATCATATCTTGGTATGTAACATTTTGCTCTTGATTAGAGCTTAAAATGCCTTGGTTTTTTTGTAGGTCGAAATCAGCTCGATCAGCTGTTATTCGTCCATGCTCTTTTAGTAGAATTAAAACCTCTTGATCAAGTTCAATCTGATTAAATGGGAAATTGGTTTTTTCCTGTCTTTTTAAAAGGGCTCTTCTGGCTTGCATTTTTCCTAGAATGTGATCAATAACAACATGCCCAGAAAGAATAAGATCTTGCCCATCATAAGAAGCATTTTCAGAAGAAACCAGACCACAATCTTGGGTGTTAAGAGGAGTTGTAAGAAGGAATAGAGCGGTTAAATAAAGCATATATTTAATCCTTAGGATACATGTGTGCTATAAATCCTTTTGCCCAAAACTCAGGAGCTTTGCCTGATGTAGTAAGGGATATATTCTCAGCAGTTCCTGAAAAAATAGGCAAAGTTGAGAATATTTCTTGAGGAAGATAGTGCGTATTTAATTTATATACCGAGATGCTAACCCCTTGAGATAAGAGTTGTTTTTCCGAAAAGTGATATTCGCCAGAGTTAGCTTCTAATAAACGCACTTGTTGCATAGGAAGCTCATTATGATAATAGATACGCTCTTGCATCAAACAATGAATCTGATCTAATTCTTCGATGAGTTTTAACTTCCCCCCATTGGGCTTTAATACAAGTAAAGAGGACTTGCTTTTGATTCTATGATGTAATCTACTATTGTCATCTTGCGTTAGCCAAATATCTTTGGTGACTTTTAAACGTTTTTGATTGGCAGATAAAAAACCCGTTTTAGATTGCATTTGCCTCTCTAAGAGGTTAAGAACTTTGGATTTATCTACAGGGCGCACTCTTAAGAAAAAAGAGCCCCATGCAAATGTTGTGATTACGAGTAGCATACATCCGATAGAAGTTGCTTGCTTTAACATGGTTCACATCTTTGAACAACTTGATAAATTTGAGAAACCGTGGCAAGAAGTTTAGGTAGCATATCAAAAGCCAAGACGGATTCTTTATCGCTTTTAGCTTCTATTGGGTTAGGGTGTGCTTCAATAAATAAGCAATTAGCGCCTGCTGCAATAGCAGCTTGCGCAAGGGGAGGGATAAACTGACGCTGTCCACCAGAAGCATCTCCCATTCCCCCTGGAAGTTGTACAGAGTGAGAAGCATCGTAACAGGTAGGATAACCCATCTCTTGCATAATGGGAATAGCTCGCATATCGCTTACAAGATTATTATATCCAAAGCTTGTTCCTCGATCGGTTAGAATAATCCGATCATTCCCAGAAATGAGAATTTTATTTATTACATTTTGCATATCCCAAGGTGACATAAACTGTCCCTTTTTAATATTCAAAATAGCTCCTGTTTGAGCAGCTGCTACAATCAAATCGGTTTGACGGCAAAGAAAAGCGGGGATTTGAATAATCTCAACAACCTTAGCGGCCTCAATAGCTTCTTCAGAAGAGTGAATATCTGTTAAAACAGGCAAATCGAATATTTGTTGGATTTTTGTTAAAATTTCTAAACCTTTTTGTATTCCAGGCCCTCGAAAAGAACCATGAGCAGAGCGATTTGCTTTGTCATAGCTTGATTTGAAAATGAAATTAAGCTCAGGAAAACCTTTAAATATATTTACCAATTGCTCAGCACAAAAAAGAGCGTGATCTTCAGATTCAATTACACAAGGTCCACAAATGATTGCTAGAGGTTGATTTTTACCAATGCAAAACTTCTTTATTTTAATTGTTTTCATAATGGACCAAGTATGCGGTTATTAAGAGTTTTATTCAATGTGGAAGCTATTTTTTCTCATTAGATGGTCTAGAGTAATAGACCAAAAATCACCCTCAGCGTAGATCTCAATAAGTTGCTTAAAGGTCTCTTTATATTTTTTTGCAAGCAACTTTGTTTCTATATCATTGTCTTTCATGATCATAAAACAAGGAGGATTAAGAGGAGAAAGAGGGCTGGTTTGTATATCGCCTTTTCAACTCTAAAGTGCGACAACTGCAGACTTCAATCTACATTCATTGAAGACCTCTATGGGTGTACGAAATTGTAACACTTTTCTAGGCCGATTGTTAAGCAAATCCTCAATTTCTTTCA
>JBAUFS010000102.1:0-6534 GCA_049679255.1 Candidatus Rhabdochlamydia sp. | reverse complement strand
TATCTACCGCCTGGTTTTTACCTATGAGAGTTCTGCATCGTAGTACGGTAATTCTGCATCGTAGTACGGTAAATTGGCCCTTTTTCTGCATCGTAGTACGGTAACTCTGCATCGTAGTACGGTAGTAATTCCCCCTTTTTCTCCAAAATTTGTAATTAACTGCAAATTATCATCAAGGTTTGTTTCGAGTGTTTGGAAATTGGTCCTAAGTAGCAAATTAGTTGGCCATGTCGGGTTTTTCGCTGGCCTCCTACAAAAAAACTCATAACAACTTGCATATTATATTCCCTTGTTGCTAATTTCAGGAAAAATAAAGCAATAAGGCAATAATGAGAAAAATTTGCATTGCCCTTTCTAAAGGAGGGGTTGCTAAAAGCTCAACAGCTGTTTCCGTTTCTCATGGTATTGCCTTATCTGGGAAAAAAGTACTTTTAATTGATACAGATGATCAAGGACAAGATGCATTTTTACTAGGGGTAAAACCGAGGTATGGCTTAGCAGATGTGCTTAACGAGCAGGTTAGTGTCGAAGAAGCCTTGTTTCAAGCAAGAGAAGATCTTTGGATTTTATCTGGAGGTAGAGGCTTATCTGGTGTAAAACGCGCAATAGGTCGAAAAGACTTTAGCTCCGAACAAACACTTTCCGAGTCTCTTTGTTCAATTGAAGGAAAGTTTGATTTTGTAATCGTTGACACCTCTCCAAGCTGGGACACGCTTACAATTAATGCTTTGTTTTACTGTTTAGAAGTGCTTACCCCTGTTAGCCTGGAAGTGCTTACCCTTAACAGTTTGGTCGAGTTTGCGGAAAGGCTAAAAAGCGTGCAGAAATTCAATAAGAAATTACAACACACTTATTTATTGCCTACTTTCTGGGATCGTCGAGTAAAGAAATCTTCTGAGATTTTAGAACAACTAAAAAAATACTATTCCGAACAAATTTGCGAGCCGGTTAAATATTCAGTGCGTATATCTGAAGCAGCTGGTTTTGGCAAAACAATTTACGAATATGCCCCCTCTTCTTCAGGAGCAAAAGACTATCAAAAAACAGTAGAAAGGATACTCAATTATGAGCGATAGACTAGAAACTCCCGATATCATGAGCTCTCTCATGTCTGAACCTAACAAGCAAGAAAACAATAAAAAAATAAAACAAGAAAATACTGTTAGAAGTAAAGCAATAAAACCATCTAGCAATAAAGCTGTTTTAAAGCAGATGCTTCTTGATGGAACAGAGGAAGAAACGACTGTTTTAGAGGAGCCTAAAGAAAAAGCTACGTTTAATTTATCTGTTAGGACTCTGCGAGATCTAGAAGATAAATGGATGGAGATTAGACGCCTTTCTGGAAGCAAGCAGATTTCTAAAACACTCATTGTGGAAAAAGCTATAGAAATGGCCTTAGCAGAATTTGATTTAAAAAAACAGACAGGCAAGTTTTATTGCAAGCTGGTTAGCAATAAGAATGATTTTACTTAATTCAACAAAGACTGAATACGCTCTTTCCCCCCTTCAACAACTTCAAAAGCGGCATATAGAGGGATGGAAAAGATGTTTTCAAATCGACTTCTGTTTGCAAGTGAAACTTTAATCCCATAAGGGCTTTTTGGGTGAGAGGAAAGAAAAGAATGAAGGCTTCTTAAGGTGGAGCCTTTTCCTGCTTTTACTTCGATGGGAATGACCTCTCCTTTGATAGTGGATAAATAGTCAATTTCAGCCTCGCTGCCTCTCATCTCTTTTTGCCAGTAAAAGAGAGATTTTCGCATATCCGGAGGTGCATAAGCTATCATCTCTTGGCCTATGAAACTTTCAACTAATTCCCCTTGATTTACAAACTTGTCTGCTGGTTTTAAAAGCCATCCCTTAAGATCTAGCCCTAAAAGTTGCTGTGTAATAGCAACGTCAAAAAATATCACCTTATAACGTTCTAAATCAGACTGGGCTCCTAAAGGGGCCCCCTGTCCGGAAGAATGATAAACCATATGGATGACATGGGCTTTCTCCAGCAATTCAAGACAGGGAGCTAGCTCTCTCTTTCGATATTCTCCAATACCTTGAAATTTGAATTTTCTCCCAATTTGCAAAGGAATATGTTGTAACAGCAAATTGAGGTATTTAAGTTGGCTTTTTTTTGCATATTTTTCAAAATCTTGCTGGTAGGTAGTGACAATTGTGCCTAACTTGTCTTTCACTTCTAAGGGCTGTTCGTTGGATGTCCAATTTGCAACGATTTCAGGAAGACCACCAATTACAAAATATTCTGAGAGAAAGCGGATTATATTGCTTTTTGCAGCTTCAGAAAGAACTGCTTGTTCGCAGATTGCCTCCAGCAAAAGTGTTTGACCTTTTGCAACTAAAAATTCAGAGAATCTCATTGGGAAAACAGTCAATGTTTGTATACGCCCAACAGGCAGCCCGATCTGTTCTATAGCAAACTCGAGTAGTGATCCAGCCCCTCATCTCTTCGTAAAAATAGCGAAGACTTAACATCGCTTGCGGACATGCCTGAATTTCATCAAAAAAAAGGAGTGTTTCTTCAGGTCTAATAGGCGCTCCTCTATCGATTGAAAGGTCCCTAAGAATTCTTAAAGGATCAAGATTCTTCTCGAAAATAGAATGAAGATCAGTTCTTTTCTCTAAATTAATTTCATGAAAGTCGGCATAGGTTTTCCCTAATTTCCTTACAGAGAAAGTTTTTCCGACCTGCCTAGCACCGCGGAGAAGCAACGATTTCCTGTTACTTGAGGTTTTCCAGTTCTTAATCTATAAGTCTTTTCATAATTTTTGGCTCTTTTTCAGACATATATTTCCCTATTTTTGGCGAAAAATCAAGGTATATTTTTGGGGTTTTTGGTTGTTTTTCAGACATACCTATCAATTATTCACTTGTTTATACCCATCCGAACCTCACCAAAATTAACATGCCAACGATTCCCTTTCTAATAAAAGATTTAGCATGAGAGTCTTCTGTTTCTGAGGAATAAAGAAATAAAGCCAGTTAGCAATAAATACATATTTATTTTCTTCGGAACAAAAAGTCCTGGAAAGCTGATTTCATACTAAAAACTGACTGAAATCGATAATTTTTGCAAAAAAATCGCTTTCAAAGACAGAATCTGTGACACCATTCACATGAATCAGGATAGGATACCTGGAAAAGTTTTTTGGTTTCATAATGCAATCCATTTTTCGTTTTACCTCCTTTATCACAGAAGCCCCGATCGGTCCTTTAGAAAATTTGATTTCACAGATGTAAAGAGTATTGAACTTAGCTTGGATCAAATAATCAACCTGACATCCTGGATGTGTTTTTGTTGCGCGTTGGAAGTAAGGGTTGTCATAAATTACTTCATTAGGGTTCAACCCTATAAGGTCATATACTTTATGAAAATTATTGAGCACCAGATTTTCAAATTGAAGCCCCATTATAGTTGCCCATACCGGAGGAATCACAATGCGATTCTTCTCAATCTGAGTGCGCAGAGGTTCGATGTATTTGAGATAAAATCTCAGATAGTTATCCCTAAGACGAAATTTACATAGATTAGACTCTTTGTTATTTTTAATATTCCATGTGTAATCCTGAATGATGTAACCGGTTTCGGCTAAATCCTCGAGATACTCGCTGACAGTCCCTCCTTTTTCTAAATTCATCGCAGAGCAAATTTGTTCCATTGTTGCGCTACCTTCTGCAAGTCTTTCAACAATCTGTTTGTAGCGAAGAAATCGTGCAGAGAATAGGTCGGAAAAAATTCGATCAAACTCTTCAACTAAAAGCCCCCCTTTGCGAAAGGCTAAGTTGTGTATGTTGTCTTCTGCTGTTAGATCTGGGTCTATTTCTTCTAGGTAACGGGGGACTCCTCCTACGACCGAAAGAATTTTGAATTTATCGTAAGAGGAAACAAGGGGAGCTTTTTTTCTCCAAAACAGGTTACAATCTGACAGAGGAAGCTCATCGAGCGTCAGCTCTAGTGAAATACGTCCCATGAATCCTGTACTGCTCAAGATGTTTTTATCTATCCAGCTAGACATTGACCCACTGAGAATCATCATAAATTTTGGATTGTTTTTGAAGTGAAGATCCCATGCTGATTTCAACTTACCAAGAAATGTGTGGTCAAAAGAACCCATCCAATTAATTTCGTCTAATACGATTAGAACCTGGCTCGCTTGTGTTACTTGGGATAGGTGCCAAAATATATCTCCCCAGTCATCGGCTTTTAGACCCCTGGTGCCTAGAAACCGTTCCATTTGCTGAATGAAATACTCCCTTTGAGTTTGTTCTGTGGTGTTTTCTGTTGGGGGAAGGCCCGTGAAAATAAAAGTTTTCAGCCCTTTGCTAAACTCTAAAATAAGGCGACTTTTTCCAATCCGCCGTCTTCCTTTGATTACTATCAAACTAGATGTTTTTTTTTTAAGAAGCCTTCCAAGTCGGTCTAGCTCCTCTTTTCTTCCATAAAATGGCGTTTTGTCTATCATGGATTTCCATTCTTATATCCCTTAAACTATCATCTATTTACCTCATGGAATCAAGAAAAATCAATTCCATGAGGTTTGTTAAACTTAAAAAACTCATCATGGAATTGATTTTTCTTGATTTGGTGATAATTATAAGAAAATATTTTTGTGCTTTTAGAACTCTCAATTTGCAGACAAAAGGGAAGTGTTCGTCAAGAAAAAACAATAAAGCCATTTAGCAATAAAGCTGTCTTTCAAAAACAAACGCTTACATAGGAAGCACTTTGAATATGTCTCCAGATCACAACTTTTTTACAACAAGTAAGATTTACTAGTTACGTTATCGGCAATATCCGTTCTATCATACCGATGGACCATTTCGCTACTAGAGTGGCCGCTTGCTTTCATAATTAAAGAATCGCTAAACCCATCTTCCTTCCAAAGAGTAATAGCGGTGGTTCTTAGGTTGTGAGCGCTTACTCGAAAGGGGATTTGTGCATTTTTTCCTGCTTTCGAAAAATTTCGATCCACCTGAGTTTTTTTTACCCCTTTATTATTTTTTGTAAGAAAGACAAGTCCTTCCCTCGCCTGTATGTAATCCTTCAACTGCTGAAGCAGAACCCGTGCTCCTTCTTTTTCAAAATTGATAATCGTGAAATCATCGGTTAGTTTGCTTTTAGATTGTTTAAATAAGATTTGTCTTTTTTCGAAATCAATACGATGAACCTCTAAAGAAAGCACTTCATTAATTCTTTTTGCTCCATGCAGGCATAGCTTTGCTATTAAAGTGTCTCTTAGGTTGATTTGTTCTAGTTCTTCTAAAAATCGATGGAGTTGAGCTCTGTTCAAAGCTTCTGTTTTTACTTTTTTAGAAGGAGGACTAAAAGTTTTCTCTAGGCCAGTTCTGTTGGGGGTTGCTTTAGCAATGATTCCTTCTGTTTTTCTAGATAGATACCTTGTAAAAGCTAATAAACAACTAATACGAGCCTCTTTAGTCCGTGTTGACCATTCTTGTTTTGATCCTTCTGCTGTTTTGTTCTTTATATAGATTGTTTGGACTTTTATTTGATCAACAATCGCGTTTGCTGACAGAACTCCGAATATTTGCAAGCTCCAACTTGGGTTTAGAAAACCTCTTTCTAACAGCTCTTTCATGGAAGTTGTGTAGGAACTTTTAGTACAGGGATTTGTAATTGTTTCAATCCATTCGATAATTGCAGTGCGCAAATTAACTCTAGAAAGAGCCTGCCAAAGCCTTTCATTTTTAATTTCAACGACTTGTTTGTAGTTGAGTTTGTGTTTTTCTTCTAATTCTATTATTTCTGCATTCATAAACGGTAAAGTTTTTGTTTTATCTTTGTAAACAGAATACAATGAAAAATCTCTGTTTTTTACTTTTAAGACTTAATAAAATTCATCCTACTCAAAGAAGATCATCTCCGATCTTTAAATTATGTATTTTCACTTAATGTGTATAGTGTTTTCTTTTTTTTATTTTAAAAAGCTTGCTGCGCTCTTATGTGTCCATAAGGCTAATTATGGACACATAAGAGCGTTTTTAAATGACTGTGGTTGCAATTGGTTTATTTATAATAAAAACATGTTTTGTTTCTTTAACTTGGTAATCTGGTATTTTTTAATAAAACGCGCAATAGGCCGAAAAGATTTCAGTTCAGATGAAGGGAAGTTTGACTTTATGATCGTGGACACTTCTCCAAGTTGGGACACGCTTATCATTAATGCTTTGTTTTTGTGAGCCGGTTAGTGCGCATATCTGAAACAGCTGGTTTTGGCAAAACAATATATGAATATGCCCCTTCTTCTTCAGGAGCAAAAAACAGTAGAAGGGATACTCAATTATGGGCGACAGACTAGAAACCCCCGATATCACGAGCTCTCTCATGTCTGAACCTAGAAAGCAATAAAGAAATAAAACCATCTAACAATAAAACTGTTGATCTTGCTACCATTACCTAGACATAAAGAACATAGACAGCAAATAATAATAGCTTAAGAAAAAATAAGGGTCTATGAAAAATCAAGAAAAATACAACCGTGAGTTTAAAATAAACACTGTAAAGC
>JBAUFS010000101.1:0-14745 GCA_049679255.1 Candidatus Rhabdochlamydia sp. | reverse complement strand
AAAGAAATTGAGGATTTGCTTAACAATCGGCCTAGAAAAGTGTTACAATTTCGTACACCCATAGAGGTCTTCAATGAATGTAGATTGAAGTCTGCAGTTGTCGCACTTTAGAGTTGAAAAGGCGAATGGAAAAAAGCAACAAGTCACAAATTTAAAAGAGCGACACCGGATTATTCTTCATTGTCTTGGACCTCTTTATCAAAAAATGTATTATTCCGAGTTATGGTGATGAATGTCGGTTAAAAGGTATAATTACGGGAATTATTTAATTAAAAAGAGAATTTTATGACGCCAGTTAATAACACTTTTGATCCAAAATTAGAGTTTGAACTCGAACAGTTCAAAAATCTTCAAAGTTGTATAGAACATTGTAATCTTCGGATTAAAAATGAACAAAGGTCTTGGACAAAAATAGTTTATGATAACAAGATCACTATGATTGCTCTTGTGGCTTCTTCTGTAATTACACGTTTTGCATTAAATAGTTTATTTTCTATGTCTATGGTAGCTCTTCCTCTTGCTATTGTACCCATACTTTATGCAACATATAAACTCTCTTCGCTGCAGGATGAAGCAAGCAATAGGTTAATAAAAACACAGCAGGTTTTTTGTAATGTTTCCCATAAATACGAAGAAAAAATGTTTCCTTCTCAAGAAAATAACTCTATCGGTGCTTTTATAAAACACTTTACGGATTCACCTAGAAAGTTCTCTTCTTTAGAAGCAAAGGAAAGAGCAGATGAAATTATTACAAAATATGGTGATCATAATGGCTGCGGATCTTTAGTAAAAGTGGTATCTAATCAGCTAGCAAAAGACCAAAGATACCTAGATAAAATCAATGCTTACCAAAGTACATTCCAGATGGGGTCTACTGCTATTCTTTTAACAGCTCTAAATATTGATCAATTCTTCGGTCCTTATTCTTTTTTAGCTTCTAAACCATTTCTTATAACCTCGATATTGTTCACTACCGGTATTATTGGTGGGTATGCAGCGCATAGCTACATAAAGCATTGGAATGATGGGGAAATAGGGAAAGATGCTTTTAGAGAAGCTCTCCCAGGGCTTAATGAGCTATTAAAGATTCCTCAAGAGCATCATGCTTATTCCTAGTTAGTAGACTCTAGCTAGGGTTTTTTATGTATAAAAAAATAGTACTAAACTATTTTTAATATTATTCTTAAAAGATAGATTTTTCAATTTGACTATAATATAATTTGGGAAATTTTAAATTATTTTGATTATTTTATGATGTCAGTTAATATTTTTAATCCAAATTTGAAAGCAATGTTTAAAGAAGAAAATTTAAAAAGTCTTCAAAACTGTATAAAACACTGTAATATTCAACTTAAGAGTGAACAAAGATCTTGGGAAACGATTATTTGTGATAATAGGATTACTATTCTTGCTACTTGTGCTGCAATTACCTGTTTTTCCTTAAATATTTTATTTTCTGTAGTTCCCCTTTCTTTTATTGCAGTGCCACTAATTTATACAACTATTAAAATATGCGAATTAGAAAGAAGAGGAAGTGCTACACTAGCAAAAGCACAGTTAGTCTTTAAGCATATTTTTTGTAAATATGGTATCCAGGGAGAAACACTTTTTTCTAAAAAAGATAAGACGGTAAAACGTTTTATAAAACGTTTTAGAAAGGCACCTAAAAAGAAATCCTCTTTGCAAAGTGCGGAAAAAATAGATAAGATTCTTTCAAAGTGCGGGGATAGTCAGGGCTTAGGATATTTAGCAAAAATGGTATTTATACAGGTAATAAAAGACCAAAAGCACCTAGATAAAATACATGGTTACCAGATATGTAATATAGGAATTCTCATTCTTTTTGTGGCTCAAAATATGGATCAGTTGTTTAGCCGCTATCCTTTAGTTTCTACATCGCTTATTGCTTTAGCAAGAGTCATTGCTGTTTTTATTAGTGGATATGCAGCATATAACTGCATAAAACATTGGAATGATAGGGAAATAGGGAAAGATGCTTTTAGAGAAGCTCTCCCAGAGCTTAATGATCTATTAGAGATTCCTCAAGAGCTTCGCGCTTAATTCAAGAATAAAAACATTTTTTTAAAATTCCTTGATTGGAGTTTTTACATAAAATTTTTAACTTAAAAATTTTTAAAACTTGCAATAAGCGATAATTGATGAGAAAATGGACCTCTTTTTAAAAACCTTAAATCGCTTTGTTAACCGCCTTAAAAAATAACATATATATAAATTTTCCTTATAGAAAATGTAATGATTAGGTAATCTCTTTTAAGTCGTTAGAGGTAAAACGTTTTTTTAAAAGGTCCAAGAAAAAATTTGTGTAGGCAATCTATGATTAAATATTGTGAATCTACTTATAAAACAAAGAGATGGAAAACGCGCGAAGTTATGGTTGGTAATGTAGGGGTTGGAGGAAGCAATCCCATACGTATTCAATCCATGACTACTTCTAACACGCGTGATGTTGAAGCTACAATAGATCAGATTATTCGGCTTGCTGATGCAGGTTGTGAAATTGCTAGAGTAACGGTTCAAGGGATGAAAGAAGCCGATGCTTGCGAGGGTATTAAGAATGGACTTCTTCAACGTGGTTACACAATCCCTGTTGTTGCTGATATACATTTTTTCCCACCTGCTGCAATGAGAGTTGTTGATTTTGTCGATAAGGTGCGGGTAAATCCTGGTAATTATGTGGACAGAAGAGCTTCGTTTAAAACGATTGAATACGATGATATTTCCTATGCAAAAGAAATAGAAAAAATCGAAGAGAAGTTTACACCTCTTGTGGAAAAATGCAAGTCCTTAAAGAGATCAATGCGCATAGGTACAAACCATGGCTCTTTGTCTGATCGCATTATGAACCGCTATGGCGATACACCACAAGGAATGGTGGAATCAGCATTGGAATTTGCAAGAGTGTGTCGCAAGAATAAATATCACGATTTTATGTTTTCCATGAAATCATCTAATCCACAGGTAATGATTTTAGCCTATCGACTTTTAGTCGCTGAAATGATGGCTTTAGGATGGGATTACCCACTGCATTTAGGAGTTACAGAAGCAGGAGAAGGGGAAGATGGCCGAGTTAAATCAGCCATGGGAATCGGTTCTCTTCTTTTAGATGGTATTGGAGAAACCATTCGCGTTTCTCTAACAGAAGATCCTTGGTATGAAATTGATCCTTGCCAACGTCTTATTACACTAGCTTCTGCGTATGAAAAAAAACAAGGCGTGTCCCCTTTTGAAGAGGTCTATCGCAATATCGAAAAGATAGAGCAGCGCATAGTTAATCTACCAAGAAACATCTCTTTGCATAGGGATGGAACAGTCCTCGTTAGTGTAAATAAGAATGATATAGAAGATGGCAGTTTTTATAAAAAATTAGGATGTGATATTCAGCTAGGGCTTCCTAAACTCAAAAGAGCTAGTGCTGATTGTATTGTTTTAGATAGAGATGTTGATTTTACTCCTGTTCTCAAGAATCTGCAAGAAATGGGAATGAGCGTGTTTTCCCACAATCTGATTGAGGGTGGAGTTAAGCTTGTTTCTTTATCAGAAGTTGAAAAAAATCCATCCAAGCTTGATAAGCTAGCTCTTATACCATCTTCTTTAGCTATTATTGTAAAAAACAATTCCTCTGTAGAATGGGAAAAGCTTGTAGAGATGCAACCAGCGCTCATTGTCTTAGCACCAGAAGATAATCGATTGCATTACTGTAGACAATTTTTTGACTGGCTTCAAAAACAAAAGCTGCAAATTCCCGTTATTTTAAATTTCAGCTACTGTTGCACTCAAGAAGATCTTATGATTCAATCCGCTACAGAACTAGGAGCACTTCTCTCTGATGGCTTAGGAGATGGAATCTGGCTAAAGGGTCCATATGAGATCGATTTCCTAAGAAATTTAAGCTTTACTATCTTGCAGTCTGCAAGAATGCGTACTTTCAAAACCGATTTTATCTCTTGTCCAAGTTGTGGCAGAACGCTTTTTGACCTTCAAGATGTTTCTAAGCGTATCCGTGCGCGTACTTCACATCTTCCTGGTGTGAAAATTGCTATCATGGGCTGTATTGTAAATGGTCCAGGAGAAATGGCAGATGCCGACTTTGGCTATGTTGGATCCAAACCAGGGAAGATCGATCTCTACCTTGGGAAAATCTGTGTGGAGAAAGATATTGACTTTGCTGATGCCGACGATCGTCTCATTGAGCTCATAAAAAAACAGGGGCGATGGGTAGATCCAGAGGTAACACAAGAAACAACTTCGATTTTATTATAGAGGAATATATGAGTGTAACAACAATTGCAACTACAATAGCAACAGCAGCAATGTTAGCTAGCCCTATCTACACCACTGCAGCTGATACTGATACTACATGTACTAGTTCTGAGTATGCTAAATCTGCCAGCTTTATAGATAATAAGGACTCCTTGATTCGAGAGATTTACTATCAAGTAATGAAAGTAATTGAGCACCCAGAAGAAGTGCATAGTTTGGATAAAAAAGCATTTAAGGAGCTTCAAGAAGGTCTTAAGCAACGATGGAATGAGCTCGTAGAAAAGGGTTCTATAGAGGTAATAGATACCGATGAAAAAGAAAGACCATATTATGTGACTCTTCAAGCTATTGTTGAACATGTGCTGACTTATGATTTGAGTAAAGAGATAAAATCTCTTAAAGGTGCAATACTCACTCCTATGCCAGCCACACCGCTTTGTACAGAAGGTCAAATTTCACCAGGCTTGATAAATCCTGATATGAAAGATGATCCTCGTCGTTTACTCACTGTGGAATCTCGACCAACGATTATTAGAGATTATTTATATCAGGATGGGGAACTTGATATCTGTTATCCTAGAAAAGGAATAGATGATCGAAGTAAAGAACAACAGGAAATATATCAAAAAGCAAAAAAAGAATACCCATCTCTTTCTGATCATCCTTTAGATTGTGAAAAAGTTCGTAATGACTTAATAGGGGCCTTCTATCTATTCAAAAATGATAAAAAGGAAGAATTTGGTTTTGCAATAAAAGCAACTCAAGCAAATGATGCGCCTAAGATAGGTAGTTTTGGTCTGTGGTTTGATAAATCTGATTTGTCTACAGCTACTGGTATTAGGATTTCAGAGATGGAGAAATTCATTAAAGAACATAGCTTCCCATCTTCTTCATAAAAGTGGCTTTTTTTAAAAACCTCGCTTACAAGTATTTTGTAAGTGAGGTTTATTATAATCTGCTTAAGTCTAGGTAAACTATTTATGTAACAATAATAATTAATTAAATAAACCTATTAATAAATACAACAAGTATTGCTGTATTACTGTATAAGAACTTAGGATGAAATTATCTTAAGTTAGAGGATTTAATGATGTTTTCTATAGAAAAATCTCTTTCTCAACAAATCAAGAACTCTTTACGAAAAACAAATAACTTGTTTACTCAATTCTATTTAAAAGATATTTGGGAAACCACGGTAAGTAGTCAAACGTTTTTTAAGAAACCATTAGCTCTTATTTGTTATTTAAGGAAAAGAAAACAATTACTTAAAAAATCAAAAAAAATAAATAAAGTATTTTTGTTCTCTATAAAAACAATCATTTGTACTGCACATGAAAGATGGCCTTTAAGCGTAAACCCTGATTACATATACAGAAGTTTATTTATATCAGCTCATGGAAGTAAAAGATGGAGCAAGCAAGAATTTTATAGGGTTCTTCGAGAAAAAGAAGAGAACTATCAAAGAGCAGCAGCTCTATTTTTTGAAGATTTAAAAACCCATTTTTTTTATTTAGTTCCTCACAAAAAAGAGCGTAGTAACCCACAGTTAAGAAAAATATTTTTTGATGCAGTCTTGCATGTTTTACAAGATCCTAAGATACAAAAAATAGCCATTAAGAGCTCTACAAGAAGATCCAAATCCCACTTGTTAGCTGCTCATAAGATGAAAGATATTAAAGAAATCTTCTATGAAGAGTCAGAGGTTAGCTCTTTTGAGGATGCGGCTTAAAGAGAAGATTTTCCTGCAATGTAACCTGTTGTCCAGGCATTTTGAAAATTGAATCCACCTGTGATTCCATCAATATCAAGAATTTCTCCTGCAAAAAAAAGCCGAGGGCATATTTTACTTTGCATTGTTTTAAAATCTACCTCTTTTAAAGTGATTCCTCCGCAAGTTACAAATTCTTGCTTATTGGTCGTTTTTCCTTCAACTTGGTAGCAATCTTCAGTGAGTTTTTGTGCAAGGTTTTTTAAATCTTGCAAAGAGATTTCTATAAAGCGTTTTTTATAGGAGATGTCCAACATCTTTAAAAACGTCTTCCATAGATTTTTAGGTAAGTCAAATAGATTTTCTTGTAAAAGCGTTTTGTGAGGAGAAAGGATTTTTGCTTTTTGTAATTTAGCAAAGACGATTTCTTGGGAGAGAGTAATCCAGTTAATTATTAACTGGGTTTGATAGTTCTGCTCATGCAAATATTTGGATCCCCAAGCAGATAGTTTTAAAATAGCAGGACCACTAAAACCAAAATGTGTGATTAAAATGGGGCCTTCTTGAATGAGTTTTGTTCCCAGAATTTGCAGACGAACAGGATTAACAGAGACTCCACTTAAATCTTTTAAAGAAGAAGTAGGAACGTTAAAAGTAAATAGTGAAGGAACTGGTTTTTGAATGGTATGACCCAACTGTTCTGCCCATTTATAACCTTGAGGACTACTGCCTGTAGCTAGTAGAAGATTTATGGTTTGATAGATCTGATCTTTTTTTGTACGTAAGATGAAGTAAGATTCACTGTGTTCGAGTATTTCAATATGCTCTGTTAGCTTGATGATTACTCCCAACCTATTAGCTTCTTTTAATAAAGCCTGAATGATTGTTTCCGATTGATCTGTTTGAGGAAAAATACGTCCATCAGCTTCTGTTTTTAAAAGTACTCCTTTAGATTCAAACCATTTTATCGTATCGCCTGGTCCAAAAACATGAAAAGGGCCAAGAAGCTCTTTTTCTCCTCTAGGATAATTTTTAATCAGTTGTTTGGATTCAAAGCAAGCGTGGGTTACATTACATCTTCCCCCTCCAGAAATGCGCACCTTTGTAAGTAAGACAGCATTTTTCTCGAGCAGGAGAATACTTGCTGTTGGGTGGGTTAATTTAGCGTTAATAGCTGCAAAAATACCAGCGGCTCCTCCTCCTAAAATAATCAAATCGTAGAGCATAAAAGGTTATTTTTTACGATTGATAGGACAGCTATTTTTTCCTAAAATCTGATACAGAATACACCAACTAAAAAGAGCCTCTAGTAGGGTGAATACACCAAATATTAGCAAAAGCCAACTGCTTTTCCAAATTGAGCAGGCAATGAGAATGAATGCTAAACCTAAACGAATAAATCGATCTTTAGATCCTATGTTTTTTTTCATATTTTTCTTGTAAGTGATTGAATACGTCGACAATGTAATAGAGCTTTTAATTTTTCCATGGTCATAGGAGAAGGGACTCCATTTAAAGGTTTTCCTGAATTTTGTGCTTCTTGAACGCGGTATTTTATATCGGAAGTATATCTTCCAAAATATTTAATTGTTATCAAAGGTTTTTTATGAATTATGCTATATATTCTATAAGTGCTCAGGTTTAAATTTTTGGAAATGTGTATTATGGGAATTTGATCTTTAAATTGTTGTATGACTTTTTTTTCCAGAGGGGTTAAAGATAAATCAAGCGGCTGGTGATCATTTTCTAGTTTTATTAGAAGGGGAGTTAAATAAGGAGAATAAGTAATAGACGACATGTATATTTCCAGATTTATTTTTTCTGTTCGAGTGTTTGCCAACGTAAGTAGAGTTGCTCAATTTGGTTTTCCTTTAGAGCAATCTTTGTACACATCTCTGTGAGGTCATTTGTATTTGTTGTTGTTTCTAGTAATTGATTGAGCTGTTTGATCTCTTCTTCTAAAACTTCAATTTTTTTTTCAATTTGCTGATATTCTTTTTGTTCTAGATAAGAGAGTTTTGGTTTAGCAGTAGGGGATTGTTTGTTTTCTTTAGATTTAAGAATGACTGGGTTTTTTTGGGCAGCTTGCCATTGAGCGTAATCTGGATACAGGGTAGCTTGATTAAGATCTCCTAAACTAAGTAAGCAATTACAAACCCGATCAAGCATACAGCGGTCATGAGTGATTAATACAATAGCTCCAGGAAAGTCGATTAAACTCTCTTCTAGACTCTCTAAGGTAGGAATATCTAGATCATTAGTTGGCTCATCTAGTAAAAGAATATCTGCTTGCTTAAGCATGAGATGCGCAATAGAGATCCGTGCTTTTTCTCCGCCGGAAAGAGAGCCAATAGGCATGTTTAATAAATCAGGCGAAAATAAAAATCGTTTACACCAACCATTTACATGGATAGATTGTCCTCGAAATGAGACATAATCTCCATTAGGAGAGAGTGCTTCTTTGAGGGTAACATGATCAGGAATTTGTGTTTTATGTTGATCAAAGTATACGATTTTAATTCCATCGGCTTCTTTAATTGTTCCAAGATCGGGAAGGAGCTCCTTTACAAGAATACGTAGAAGAGTTGTTTTCCCAGAACCGTTAGGACCCATTAAGCCCATACGAGTTTTAGGGCTCAAAGTGAAGTCTACATGTTCAAAAAGTGTTTTATTTCCCATTTTTTTAGAAAGATTTTTAGCTACAAGTAGCTTGTTTGTCTCTCTTTGGGTTGCAGAAAAACAAATGTCCGTTTTTTTTTGACGATTTCTATCTTGAACAAGAGTTAAATTTTGGAACACTTCGCTTGCTGTATCTATCCTTGATTGTGCTTTTGTTGTACGTGCCTTAGGAGTTTGACGCAACCAATCTTCTTCTCTACGTGCTTTAGAAGCAAGCGAACGCTCTTGTTGAATCTGGCCTTGTAAAAACTGCTCTTTTTTAGCTAAAAAATTAGCATAGGAGCCATCAACGGCAAACATTCCTTTGGGGTAAGCAGGATTGATTTCTATTAATCGATTTACTACGTTTTGTAAAAAATATCGATCGTGACTAACCAAAACATAAGAAGAGATTTCCCTAATAAGAAGTTTTTCTAGCCAGAGAATCCCTTCAAGATCTAAATGATTTGTCGGTTCATCAAGCAGTAAAAGGTCAGGGGATAAAATCAACTGCTGAACTACACTGAGTCTTTTTTTCCAGCCCCCTGAAAGTAAATCTGCTGTTGCTGGATGTTTTCTGTTAAGCTCCATTTTACTAAGCCAGGTTTCTACAAGTAGTTGTTTATCATAGTCTGTAAGATTTTCTTTTGCTAAGGCATCCATTAAAACTTGTTCAATCGGTATTGAGAGAAATTCACAGGATTGTGAAACATAACCAATTTTTAATCCTTTTTTAGAAATAACCTCTCCGGAATCGGGATTTTCCAGCCCTGTTAAAATTTTTAAGAAAGTAGATTTCCCAGAACCATTAGGACCAATTAGTCCTAAGCGATCTTTGGTAAAGATGCTAATTGACAGATCAGTAAATAGAGTCTTAGTTCCAAATGATTTAGAAAGAGACTGAGAATTTAAAAGAAGTGTCATAACGGGTTAAGAAAATATTTATTATCTAGATTGGGAAAAGAAAAAGCCAAGAATTTTTGAGTTCTTGGCCTTAAAAAACTAAAAAGATTAACCGCGATCACGACGAGTGCGGAAAGGAGGACGATCGTTACCAAAAGAACGATTGCCACCTGCTCGATCATCTCGGCGCGTGAAATTGGTTTTTTGCTCAGGACGTGCTTCATTTACAATCAGATTGCGTCCCTCGTATAGAAAGCCGTTTAATGCTTTTGCAGCGTTTTGAGCATCTTCTGCACTTTCCATTTCAACAAAGCCAAAGCCTTTTGAGGCATCGCCATTTGCTCTGTCTACTACAATACGAGCGGAAATGATCTTGCCATACTCGGCAAAAAGATTATGCAGCTCTTCTTCAGTTGTTTTAAAAGGTAGGCTGCCTACGTACAGCTTTTTGCTATTTGATTCGTTCATAAATTCTCCAAGAATACATACAAATCGTTAAAATAATTTTAACGATATTAAAAAAAATTAACACTGAAGTTGATTCGCGGAATCTAAAGCGCCGGCTAAAAAACGGGACGCGGGTGACAACACACGGGACCAACACGAAAGTGTGGTGAAAAAAAACTCTTAAAATTAGAGTTTGCTCACTGGGGTCCAGTATAGCTTAAAAGGAGATTCCCTGTCCATATTAAACAATAAAAAAATAAATCAATTTATTTATTTACAATATGCCTTGGGATGGATAAGGCTTCCCATTTGGACTGCTGGGTATATTCTCTAAAAGCTTGGATCATCTCTTTTGTTCTTACTCCTACTTCGCCTGTCCCAATCTGATGATGATCTATTTTAATAAGAGGCATGATTTCTTTATTGCTAGCAGTGATAAAGGCCTCATCGATCGTAGGTAGTTCCTCATAGGTAATAGGACAGAGTTGAATAGGAAATCTTTGAGCTGCTAATTTAAGAACTATCTCACGAGTAACCCCGAGCAATATTTCATCAGAATTGCATGTATACAACGTATTTTTTTTAAAACAGAAGAAATTGCTAGTAGTTGCTTCTAATAATTCTCGGGCTTGATTTAAATAGATAGCCTCTTTTGCTTGATGATTTGCATGCAGAGTGACAATTGCTGGAATATATTGAGTTGTTTTTAGTTTCGGAAAACTGCGCGCTAAAGAAGTAGTAATTGCAGAAATCCCTTTTGTATAAAAGCATTTAGGGTACTTGGTTAGAGCAAAGACAAGAACAATGAGAGAAGCTGTTTGAGGAGTAAATTGATCGGTACTAATTCCTCCTGTTACAATAATTTTAATCCCTGCTTCTTCTATTTGATTCAATTCAATCAAAGAATCGATAATTTTTGCAATCTCAGCTAAGCTACAAGGGATTTTTAGCCTTAAGTTTTCAGCAGAGTAGTGTAACCTTTCGAGATGATCCCAAAGATGAAAAGGACGTTTCTTGTAGGTGCGTAAATAATCAAAAACACCAAATCCTCTTAGAATAGAGAGATCAAAAACAGAAAGCTTGGCTTCACTCTCTGGAACATAGTTTCCATTTATATAATAAATAGGTTGATTCATGGGATTTAAGCTTTTTCAGATTAGCCTAACAAAGTCTTTCTTCTTAGTAAAGATGTTTGGTTTTTTTGTAATATATAAACATATATATAAAAATAGTTGCGCAATTTCTAAAAACAGTTTATGAATCGTGAATGTAAAATAAACTTGAAAATGGGCTTATCCTTAAGGAGGGAAGTTATGGCGTTAAAAGAAACAATTCAAAGATTATTACATCAAATTGCTGACATTCGACATGATTTGGAAAAAGCAATGGAGGGTAATAAGGCAGCAGCTCAAAGAGCTAGGACTAATACAATTAGATTTTCTAAAACATCGAAGGTATTTCGTAAAGAGTCTGTAGCTGCTGCAAGATCTGGAATGAAAAAAGCAGCTAGAGCAGAAAAAGCAAAGGGTACAAAAAGAGCCCCTGCTAAAAAGAAAGCGCCAGCTCGTAAGAAAAAAAGATAAGAATTTGCTAAAGGTTAATTTTTTTTCTCGTTATGATTTGAATTCATAAAAGAGAAAAAAAATGAAAGAAAGCGTTTGTTTAATTCAAAAATTCCATAAAAAAGGCTATGGAACAGGGAAAAGCCCTAGCTCCTCAAAGCCGCTTCACGTTATAGGTGGAGTTATTGGAGATGAATTAGTTGTTGAAATCAAAACAAAACAACACGCTTTTATCAAGCAGATTACTCACTTGTCGCCTTATAGAACAACTCCAAAATGTTCTCATGCGCCCTCTTGTGGAGGATGCAGCTGGCAGCAAGTAGATTATTTGTTTCAATTAGAGCAGAAACAGCAACGAGTCCATGAGTTATTTGCTTCTTTTATCAAAGAAGAGTTTTCTCTTAAGTCGATTCTTAGCTGCGATAGGATTTGGCAATATCGCAATAAGATGGAGTTTAGCTTTTCTCAAGATCGATCTGGGCAACAATTCTTAGGACTCATATTAGCTGGTAGTAGAGGTCATGTGTTTAACCTCCAAGAGTGTTGGCTGGTATCTGCATGGTTTTCATCCGTTGTTGCTCAGGTAAGGCTGTGGTGGAAACAAAGTGGTCTTAATGCTTATCGCTTAGATAATACAGGATCTTTACGAACATTGATTGTACGTCAGTCCTTCAATACATCTGATAAACTCGTGATGCTTACTGTTTCTGGCAGGCCAGAATATGCTTTAAATAAACAGCAGATCGAGCAATTTATTCAAACGATCCTATTTACAGCTCCTGAACCAGAAAGGATCAGCATTTTTTTGCGTATTCAGCAAGCAATCAAAGGGCAACCTACTCAATTTTTTGAAATGCATTTGCACGGCCCAGATCATATGTTAGAGAGGCTTAACGTAGATGGTAAAACTCTAACCTTTAAAATTAGTCCTACTTCTTTTTTTCAGCCAAATCCAAGACAAGCAGAAAAGCTATTTTCAGCTGCGCTTCAAGCTGTGCAAGGCCCTAAAAAACATATTCTTGATCTCTATGCAGGAACTGCTACTTTATCCATTGTTTTTGCTAAAATAGCCGATAAAGTAACTGCTATTGAGCTAAATCCTCATGCTGTATTTGATGCTAAAGTAAATAAAGAGTTAAATCATATCAAGAATCTGGAAATCATTTGCGGGGATGTAGGGCAAAAATTGCAAGAATTAAAAAACCATCCCGGCTTTAACCCTCCAGATTTAGTCATTGTTGATCCTCCTCGCACAGGATTAGATGATAAGGCCATAAAAGCTCTTCTAGAATTACGATCTCAAGAAATTCTTTATATTTCTTGTAATCCAGTTACTCAAGCAAACGATATTCAATTGCTTATGCAAAAAGGATATCAATTAATGCTACTTCAACCAGTAGATCAATTTCCTCATACAATACATATTGAAACAATTGCTTTACTAAAACTTTTGAATTTTTCTTGATTTATCCAATGCTCTTGGGCATTCTAGAGCAAAAATATCTCAAATGATAAGGATAGATTATGAACAAAATATGTAAATTTACCATTCCAGCTCTTTGTGCAACAAGCTCTGTATTTGCTGATGCAGAAGCAACCGGTGGTAATAGCAACTTAATGCAAATGCTATTTATGATTGGATTTGCTGTTATTTTCTTCTATTTTATTATCTGGCGTCCCGACCAAAAACGTCGTAAACAGATGGAACAAATGCGCAACTCCATTGCTAAAGGAGATCGCGTCACCGTTATGGGAATCCTTGGCACAATAGATAAAGTAGAAAAAGATACCGTGATTTTATCCCTTTACCAAGGTGGGAAAATGGAAGTGTTGAAAAACGCAATTACCGATATTCAACCCTCTATTATCAAAGAGAAAGAAGTAGAGTCTACGGAAATTAAATAAGAAATTTAACTAAAGACAGAGAAGAACTCTTTTCTGTCTTTATATCATGTAAGAATCTTCATCGTACTCGTCTGAACTAACACTTTCTTCCGTCGATAGGAGGTCTTCTTCTTCAGAGCTTACTGAATCTAGTAAAGTTTTATAACCAGTTGTATTGAAGGCCTTTTCTATTAACTCAAATATATTTTTACCTATATCCTCAGTAACAGATCCTGAATTCACATGCTTTGCTATAGCCTCTGCTAAAGTGAAACATATATTTTTTTGTTCTTGTTGCAAATTAATGATCTTTGCATTTATACGTTCCATTTTCTCTAGAGCATTCTCATCATATAGAGTTCTTAACCTTTCTAACTGGTCTTCATGAGTTTGTTCTAGTTCAGCTCTTTCTTTTTTCTCTGAGGATAATTGTTCATGTATTTTTTCTAATTCTTCTAAAAGATCGTTATTTTCTTCTGAAGAAATACTTATTTCTTTTTGTTGTTCCTTCAACATGTGTTGAGTTATTTGTAATTTTCTTACTTGTGATTCTGATCTATCTAATTGAGATTCTAGGAAATTTTTCTCTTCTTCTAAGATTTCAATGGTTTTTGTTTTTTCAGATAATTTTAGTGCTAAAGCCTCATTGAATTTTTCCATTTTTTCTATTTTGCTAGTAGTGTTGTATGCAATAGGTCTAATATTTTCGAGTTCTTCTCGAAGGTCATTTATTTCTGCTTGTAAAGTGGTTATTTCTGTAGATGTTTCGAGGCTTTCTTCTTGCGATGCTGTTAGAGTGTAATAAGCAGAGGCAGGGGTTAATAGGCCTTCTCGAATAGTATTATTCTTTAAAGAAGAAAGATCTTCTTCCATGGTTTTTTCTGCTTCTTTTATAGTAGTATCTATTGAAGCTATCTCACTACTTATTTCTGGTATGGTAGCTGTTTTTAATATACTTGATATTTCTTTCTCATTTTCTAGTTGGTTTTGTAATGCTTGATAGGCTTCGGATAAGCGTTGATTTTCTGCATTTAGTTCAGAAATTTCTTCATCTTTGGCAGAAATTTGTGATTGTAGATTAATTTTTTCACTTTGTAATATTTCTAGTTCAGATTGTAATTGAAGTAGAGCCTCGTCTGTAGGTAAGTTTTGGATCTGTTGTTTTAGAATTATAATTTGTTCATCTTTAGAAAGAAGGTTTTCTTGTAGAGTTGCATTTGCGATCTCTAAATCATCTCTAGCTTGAGTAAGTCCATCTAGTTGAGAAGTGAAGTCATCTTGCTGTGATTGTAAATGAACTTT
>JBAUFS010000100.1:0-7469 GCA_049679255.1 Candidatus Rhabdochlamydia sp. | reverse complement strand
CCCACTGTTCAGAGCAAGCAAGCTTGCTAAGTAAAGAAAGGACATCCCAGATTTGTTCCCCTGTACGAACAGGATGTGTAACCAAATCAGAGACAAATAAGAAAATGCCCTTTCCAGAGTCATAAATCCCTTTAGGAAGTGCCTTAGCAAACCCTAAGCTAAATTCTGGAATGGAAAGAGAAGTTTTTGGAGCTTGAGAGGTATACGTATGGTAATCTTCTAAACAGCTATCATATTGCCCCAAACCAAAATGAGCAAATCCTCTTTCCAGGTAGGGAAGAGGATTTGCTGGGTTAAGTTCAATAGCTTTTCCTAAATCGTGAACCGCTTGGGTTAAATAACGGTAGTCTAACGCTCTTTCTCCTCGCATCTGATAGGAAAGAGTCGTGAAATCAGCTTCCCTTTCTGAAGTGTATAAAGAGGTATAATCGGTGGCGAACTTTCGATCAATCTCCAAATGTCCAAAATCAAATGGCATTCCACTTCCCTCTAGAGAAAACGAATAGTGGGTTCCTATATCTTGCATTTCTTGAGAAAATTCTAGATGTTCAGAAAATTGTTGTTCCGTCTTTTTAAGACTATCATGAGCAAAAAGAGCTCCTAACATCCTTCCATTTTCTTCCCAGGAGAGGTCTTGTTGTGGGTTTAATGGGTTAGGTGGCTGAAAGAATTGCTCATTAACGATGTTTTCCTTAAAGAAAAAAATCTGTTCATCCATAGCTGCTTTTAAAGCAGGATCTTCTGCTACTGGAGTTTCATTAAAAACTGCAGTAGCAGATTCTTCTTCGTGTTTAGGGGATTTATCAGATCCAGATGCCGCTGCTGATCCAGCAGCTCCTGCTGCACTAACTGCTGTAGCTGTTGCAGAAGAAGCTGCCACTATTGCGACAACTGCAGCCGTTACAATAATAGCAGCTCCAATGATGATTGCTTTCTTATGTTTTTTGGCAAACTTTTTGGTTTTTTTCCATTTTTTCCCTAGCCAACTTTTACAAAGGACCATCTCCCCATATTCGCTAGCAATAGTTGGAACAATCATGTACGAGGAAGCGTCTAGAGAAAAAGCATATTTATAAGGGTTGTCTGTATGTAAAAGTTCTTCCACATCATCGGATAAATCTTCTTCGGATTCATCAGGAAGAAGGCCTTCTTTAGCTAAAAGAGCGAGGAAGTGATTGGTTTTCTCTAGATCTTCAGAAGTAGATCTTTTTTCAAGCTCTCCTGATTCAAGCTCATCAAGAAGATGTATAATTTCATCATAGGATAAAATGCTTTCTGTGTGCTTTTTGTTGACTTTCTGTGTGATTTGTAGTGGCGCATTTTGAGGATACACAAAAGAAAAGGGTGTAGTGACAAGAAGTAGTGAGTAGATAAAGGCTTTGAGTTTGTGCACAAAATCCTCTTCGATAGATGGTTACTTATAAAGTTCTGATTTATGGAAATAACGGCCAGGGAAAAACAAGTATTTTAGAAACCATTTACTTTTTAAGCACCGGTCGTTCCTTTAGAACCCATAATTTACGACCAGCATATCCTCAAGAGGTTTTAAGATCCAAAAGATAAATGCTCTAGATAAGCAACCCCTAAAGGAAATCCCTTTGTATCCATAGATTTGCCCTGTCTTTGAAGGGAAAATTGCTCAAGCATTTTTGAGGCTAAATTCTTGCCAAGCTGCACACCTTCTTGATCAAAAGAGTTGATGTTCCAAATGAAACCCTGAAAAACAACCTTATGTTCATAAAAAGCTAAAATAGCTCCCATGGTAAAAGGATCTAATTTATCAGCTAATAAAATACGATTAGGGCGATTACCAGGAAAAAAAGTATTGGGGTTATTGCTTTTTTGTCCAATGGCAAGCGCTATTGATTGAGCAAATAAATTGGCTAATAGCTTTTCTTGAGAGGTGGTTTGTTGATAAAAAACATCTTCTTTATATTGGCTCTCTTTAAATCCAATAAATTCAATAGGCACAACCGTTGTACCTTGGTGTATAGATTGGAAAAAGGAATGCTGGCTATTTGTACCAGATTCTCCCCAAATAATAGGACCTGTATCATGTTCAATAAAATGCCCTTCTTTATCAATGCCTTTTCCATTGGATTCCATGTCTAGTTGCTGCAAGTGAGCTGGAAAACGAGACATGGCTTGTGAATAGGGAATTACTGCAACAGTAGGAAACCTTAGAAAATTACGGTTCCAAATTCCCAATAAAGCAGACATTAGAGGCAAGTTTACATAAGGATCAGAGCGAAGCGCTACTTTATCCATAGCATTTGCTCCTTTTAAAAAGTCTAAAAACCGGTCCATTCCTAAAGCAAACGCTAAAACAAAAGCACCTACCATAGAAGTAACAGAATAACGGCCACCAATATAATCCCAGATATAAAAACAATCCATATATTGTTCTTTGCTATCCATTGGACTCCCCTTACCTGTTACAGCTACAAAGTGATGCTTTGTAGTGAGCCCTGCTTGCTTAAACTTCTCTCTTGCAAATCGCTCATTTGTCATAGTTTCTAAAGTAGTTCCTGATTTGGAAACAACGACAACAAGGGTTTTTTCTAAATCGACTTGTTGAAAAATACGAGCGCCTTCATCTGGATCAATATTAGATAAGAAATACACTTTGCGATCTAGCTTATGAAAAGCTTCTAAAGCTAAATAAATCGCTTCAGGTCCTAGATCTGAGCCACCGATCCCAATTTGAATAACTGTTGTTATTTGAGATTTTTTTTCAATCTCATCTAAAAAAGAACGGAGTTTTTCTAATTCCTTATACCCCAATTCCGTAGCCTGTTTTGCTTCTGTAGAAGTGTTACATTGCTCAAAAAAATCTCGCACTGCAGTGTGCATTGCAGGTCTATTTTCACTAGAAAATCCCTTAATAAAATTAACAATTTGCCCATTTTGCATATCTGTCATTTTTTTAACGGCCTGTGTCTCTTCAGCTAATTGACACAAAATAGAAATGTCCTTTTCACTCACTTTTTCTGTTGCATAAAACAATTTGAGCCCTAATGCCTCTATCATCATATTGTTGATGCGCTTAGCGGTTAAGACCCCTTCTTTTGTTAAGTCAATCGAATCTTGAGCAAGATCATGTAACTGAGCAACTGATGGTAAATGATGAAAAAAAGTCATATTCTATTCTCTTAAATGATATTTTTAAATCAGCTACTATACAATCTATGCTAGTATCTAGTAAAATGTACTTTTCGTTTTTGCAGAAATAACAGTATAGTAAAGTTTTTTATCTATTTTTTTAAATGAAAAGCGGTTTTTTTTTTCAGAAACCAATTTTTTTTTGTGCATTTGTTTAAAAAAAGGGAGTGTATGCTCACAAGATAGAATTTTTAAGCTACGAAATGTCATATTTTTTTCCTTAATTCTAGTCTATTAATTGTTTAACGCGTTTAAAAAGTCCTTATTTAGAGACAGTTTTCACTTCTTATCCCTTTCTTGGAATATCGTTGCAACATTTTTTTCTTAAGACTTAAGCTATTTCCTATAGCCTTCAGCACGAATACTTTTTCTATTTATACGATCTCTTGATAAACGCTTGTAAGAAAAAAATGAATGATTTAGGATATCTTATGTTTCATCGGAGCATAGCGCAGTTTGGCTAGCGCACCTGCTTTGGGAGCAGGGGGTCAGGGGTTCAAATCCCTTTGCTCCGATTATTTTCTATTACTAAATTTTATAATAGCTATACTAAATTCAAAAGGCGAATTTACATGGCATTATCAAAAGGTAATCATCCCCTTCTTTATTATAATTTACTCCACCAAGAGATTAAGGCATGTGCTGAACATGTTTTTGAAATAAGTAATAAAAAAGACGTGAATATAAGCGATGACTACCTTCATGTTGTAGCTAGACTGCACGACCTATACCAAATCTCTAAAAAGGTTCAAATAGAAGAGCGTTATTTATCTTTGGTAGAATTAAAAACTCATTTAGAAAACACTACTCTTTGCTTTGAAAATCAAGAGCTACATACACTGCATTCGATTCGTCTCTCAGAAGCAATTAGCATACTAGCCTTGCCAGAAGGAGAAAAAAAGTGCTTAAATGAACCGACTTACCATTCTCTAAAAGAGCGCTTTCTTAGCTATTTTCTACAAAATATTCAACCAGAGCAAACTCTATTTCGAAAACTAAAGGCTCTAAAAGATTTGTAAAAAATCAAGCATAGATACTTCTTGAGGCAAGCATAGACCCTCACCTTCTACAACTACTCTACCACCTGTTGCACAGAATCCTAGCAATTGCCTTTTTCCTTGATTCGATAGTGTTTTAGAAAAAACTAAGATAGTATCTAGTCCATTCCAGAAATGGTTTAATCTAGATTCAGGAATACATCTAAAATCTATCTGCTTCTGCTTCAAATGAGATAAAACAGCATTAATCTGAACTAACATTTCTTGATCACAATGAGAGTCAGGAGGAAAACAAATTCCTAAACGTGCTTCCTGATTTAAAAAAGGCAGCTGATCTTTTTTTAGGTCTAATAGAACAAACGATTCAAACCATTCTAAAGAAAATTTTTGAGCCAAAAAAGCTAGAGGCTCTTTAGCTTCAATCAGTAAGAATGCTGCACATTCCTCTGGTAAAAAGACAAGTAGTCTTTGCATAACTTCTGCAAATAATTTAGCAGTATATAACTCATAATAGTGATCTAGAAAACTAGAAGAAGCCTCTTTTAACTCATGTCCACTTGCAACATTTTGTATAAACAGATCCAGCCACTTAAGGAAAGACTCCAACCAAAGCTCTTTTGGAAAAATTCTAGAAAAATCTGCTGCTCCTTGGTAGAGGACCACCCCAGCCGTATTTTTCTTAAAATCACTCCAAATTGTCCGGCAAAAATGCTCTATTGCAATCAAGTGTGATTGGCTTTTTAAAAAGTCCTGAGGAGAAAAATGCATAGTGGAAAAAGAAAAATCCAGATGCCAAAGAACAGAAGATTCTTGAAAAGCCAAAAACTCTTGTGCTTTCCAATTTAAATCTGCAAATAACCCAGCTGGTAAAATAATTTGTTTTGCCTTAGAAAACGGCATTCTTAACTTTGTTTAAAAAGGGTAAATAATACACTTGCTTGCCCTTTGCTCTCCATAATTGTTCAAAATAAGAAGATCCATAGTCTTCCCAATGACTGGTATAAAAAGGACTTTTCAAAGAAAAATCCCATTTCTTGCTTGAGCTCACAGCAGATACAATCTGCTTTACATAATCTAGGTGATCGGTAGCAACAATAGTTTCTGATTGTGGCTTACTTTTTTTACTTAGTTCTGTTAGAAAAGGCTCCTGCAATAGGCGGTTGCTCGCATGTTTTTCTTTGGGCCAAGGATCAGGGAAATTAATATAGACTTTCTGAAAGCTTACATCTGCCACATAATTTTTTGTAAAGGTAAGAGCCTCACCACAAACAATCAATATATTAGTGAGGTTTAAATTTCGCATTTTAGACCAGATTTTACGCACTCTTTCAAATTTTTTCTCTACGGCAATCCAGTTAATTTCCGGGTGGTTCTTAGCTTTTTCAATTAACCACGAGCCATTTCCACTACAGTATTCAATATGAATAGGCAATTGATCTTTAAATACTTGAGGACTGTACCAATTTACAAAACCCCACTCTCTGTGATTCATGTAATATTGAGGTACAAATAAAATATTTTCAAAAATTAGGGGTCTTCTTTCATCCCAAGAAAAAGGAAATTTTAAATCTTTTGGCTTCATAGTACGTAAAAATTTGTATGTGTAACTAAAACATGATAGCTAATTGTTATTTTGTTGCCTATATCTCTCTTAATTCTCTTGATCTATTCCAATCCAGCTTGATAAGCTAAAAAACAAAGTTAAAGGCTATAGCGTTTTTAGAATTTTAAAGGAGATATCCTAAAATGAAATTAAAGTCTATTTTAGTTGTTGGCTTAATGCAGTTTAGTGCGTTATATGCTGCCCCTACAGAAGTCGATTCCTCGGATCTTGTAACCATTGAGCAGGAATTTTCTTTACTCGATAAAGAATTAAATAGTGTCAAAGAACAACTAATTACCTTAGAAGAAGATGCTCATTTGGATACTTCATCCATAGCAAACTCAGACGAGACCTCATTCACACATCTACAAGAGCCGATTTCTGACTTTCCTTCAAAGATGATGGTGATTGATTTTAAACAGGCATTTTCTGGAGCACCGCTTATTTACATGCTTTTATTTGGAATGTCCACATTTGCTCTTTGTTTATGGTTTTACTGTCTGTCTTCCTTGCGTAATAGCACAAAAGTTTCTAAATCTTTAGTCGACACCCTTCGTTCCCAAGTAACCCACCATAATTTTGATGAGGCTTTAGGGGTATGTAAACAAGAAAAAACATTATTTTGTCATTTAGTAGCAACAGGTATTCATTCCAGACGCTACGGGTTTCCAGTAATGGTTGAAATCATGAAAGCTGAAGGCAAAAGGGTTACCGCAACATTTTGGCAAAGAATTAACTTGCTTAACGACATTGCTATTATTGCCCCCATGCTTGGTTTATTAGGTACTGTTTTTGGCATGTTTTATGCTTTTTATGATGTCAATCGCTCCATAGAAAGCGTTTCTATGCTATTTGATGGACTCGGCGTTTCTGTAGGAACCACAGTTGTTGGATTAATCGTAGCAATCCTTGCGCTTATTTTACATTCTTCTGCTAAATATAGACTGGTAAAAACATTGGTCTTAGTAGAGAGTGAAACGCACCAAATAGCCTCTCTTATCGATTCTCAAAACAAGAGTACAAATATATGAGCCTAATTCCCGAAGAAGAACTCAAAAGATATAATCATCTTAACTTAGCTCCTATGATTGATTTTCTCTTTTTAATTGTAGCGGTTTTTGCAGTAATTGCAGTTACTCGAGCCAGTCTTTTTGATCGTGAGATCAGCTTGGTAAAGGTCCAAACAAAAACAGATGCCTCCATTCCTCAAGACCGCTATACTGTGCATTTGAGCGTAAATAATAAGGGAGAGTACAAATGGATTACAGAATTTAATGAATACCTGATTTCCTGTCCCCTAGACGTACAATTAGAACTTAAAAAACAACAAGAACTCGGCCTTTTACCTAAAGATTCAATGAAAACTCAAGTGCTCTTACATATTGATAAACAAGCGATGTGGGAGCCCATTGTACAGTTGATCTTTGCCGTAAAACAAGCTGGGTTTCAAATCCATCCTGTTTATGAAAGTGAATAACAATTAAAGGCTTTATACAACTCATACAGCAATAAAAAATCTTAGATCTGGTATGACCTATTATAAATAGAGTCTAAATAGGAAATGAATCAACAAGTCCTTCTAGATTACACATGTAACATGACCGCGGAGCAAGTCGATTAAATCAGAAAGTTGATTAATTCCCTCGACTTGATGTTTTTTAAATTCTTCGACAGAAACCATTCCTGTTCCAACACCAATAAACCCA
>JBAUFS010000099.1:0-2572 GCA_049679255.1 Candidatus Rhabdochlamydia sp. | reverse complement strand
TTTCATCACACATCCCGGCCACAAGACCAAGATTATCTATATTCTGAGAAGATAATTTCATGGCTTGCCAGTATAACTTTTTATGATCTAAAATCAAAAATATTTTTTTTGGTGAGGAATCACGGTTAGACCATGAATTTTATTAATTCTGGCGGTTTAGCAGCTGCTGTTAGAAGGTCAAGAGCTTGATCTTCTTCTATTTGTTCATCTGGTCTGAACACCCTGTTAACCAATAAATCTCTCCGCATATCAGCTTTAATAAGGTCCCTTCTCTCTTGAGTCATTGAGTAAAATCTAACCACCTTAGATACCTCTTCAGGCAACTCTTGTGCTTCATTTTGAGCTTCATAAACAATAGCACGTTGTCTTAAAACTTCCATATTATATTTGTATGCTAATGATCTAACTTCTTCTTTGTAATAGCCTGGAAGTTCTTTTAATCTATGTATTGATATAAAAGCATTTCTAAAAGGAGAACTAGTGTTTAAAATTTCTTCCGCATCTTTTGGGGAAAGCGTTGATATTGGCCGCAATTCGAGCATTTCCTCTAATCGCCCCATCCAAGCTATTAAATGCTTAATCATAGCTTCTTTTTCATAGACACGACCATCATCAGCCTGCACTGGATTTTTCATCCAATCAAAGGTAATTGGACACATAAGTTGTTGACTATTTTCATCAGGCTCGACATATCTAGAAAGAGCTGGAAGAACTACAGTTGCATATTTTTCATCTTTCCAACGAATAAATTCAGGTGAATCGGTCATGTTTTTAATAGCTCTTTTATGGCCAAGCTCTCCTCCTGCCTTCTTGCCGCCTTGGAATCCTAAATATCCACCTGCTACTCCACTTGCTGCAGTCAATAATGGCGACAAGGCAGCCAAATACCAAGCAGCGGCTCCTGCACCAGTTCCACCGGCTACACAGCCAGTAGTTTTTCCCCACCATTGAGCATTAGCGACTGTTTCTGCTGTCTTCAAAGAAAGATCCGTTCTTTGTTTATTGTTAAGGCTAGATTCATAGCTATTAAAGTTAAGATTATTTATGGTGTTTCTTTCTTGATCTGTTAAGGCTAAGCAGGTAGATCCTATCAGCAGATCTTGCTCTGGTGTTCGATTGATTTCTGGGAAAGCAGTTCTGATTTTGTCTAATATCATGTAGAGAGTCTCCTGTTAAATGTATTTCTTTAAAATGTAGACGGCTGTCGCGGTGATTGCAATCGCTGATAAAGCGAGATGTATTGGCATAAAAAAAAACAAGCAGTCACAATAGAAATTCCAGCTGTAACTTCATATTTCCTGCGTTTCCCAAAAATCTTTTCTGCTTTTCCAGAAGGTGATAGTTGATCCCATTCTTTCTTATGTTTAGCAAGAATGGGATGGTTATTACCTCTAATCATCCAAAGACTATCGGTAACTCCCTGTCTTAGATATTTTGGTTCTTTTCTATACAGATCATGTAATTCTTCCTCGCAAAAAGTCATTATGAGCCAGTGTTCTTCTTTTCGGTCTTCGAACAACTCTGCAGTACCATCAAAAAGGCTGTCTGCATATGCTTTTACTTTTTCTTTACGAAATTCAGGATTGCTATATAGTTCTAGATTTTCTTTTTCAAGTTTATGAGACCACGACCAACTACCAAGATCTAGTGGGTCATTCAAAACCTCGGCTCTTGCTTCCTCATAAGATTGTGGTTTTTTTGCAAAAAACTTTTTTTTATCTACTTCGTATTGCGCTTTTGCCAAGCCTAGATGTAGGAGATCAGGCGGTGGGTTAGAAGATAAATGGATTGCGTAACCCAAGCGATCTATAACTGATTTAATCCGATCTTTTAGAGAAAGCTCCTGGCTTGAAGGAGCTTCTTGAGGTTCAACTTCATCAGGAAAGAATGAAAAATTAACTGATGAGGGTCCAGGTAAATTTGGTGATGTAGGTGAAATAGACATGTACTCCTCTTAAGGGTTTTTAAAAATATAGCTTCCATAGTGAGAGCTTGCAAATTGATGATTAAGGTGTTTACATTACCAAGAATGACAAAACTCTAGTAATTCTTGCAATGCACTATTATACATACTCCTGTTTGCTATTTTATCTTACAGATCCCCTTTTTTAAAAAAGAGATGTTAATGATAAGAAAAAGATTTAGTAAAGTAAAGCTTTTTTTTATATGTTTTGTCATTGACTATTCTTTTTATAAACAAGAATCGTTTTTTTAAGAAATTGATTAAAAAAGACCTCTTTTAATGCTCTGTAGGGCGTTATTTTGATCTTATATGTAAAATCACACCTAAATCAATTCATTTGATCTTATAGCTGTTTAAAAGCGTTTTCAGCGATTTTGTAAAATCAATCTTTTTAATTTTACATTTCATAAATCTTTGCTAATGGAAATTGCAACATCTGTATTGTAAATCCCACATTAGTTCAAATATGCCACGTTTTATGTCTGGCCCATTCAATAGAGAAGTGCGACAAATAGATTAAAATTTAAAGTGGTCAGAGATGGCTGCAACTTCTATGGTGTTTTTAAGACAAAAAAAATACCAAAGGAGGAGCAAATGCCCAAGGGCTAC
>JBAUFS010000098.1:0-4517 GCA_049679255.1 Candidatus Rhabdochlamydia sp. | reverse complement strand
GAAAAATTTGTAAGCTTTACCTATTGATTTGGTATGAAGTATAGTTGAGTGGAGAGAAAATAACACACAGGGTAAGAAGAAGGACTGATTCTCAGGAGTTTAAAGACGCCTTAAATTAAACTGGCGTAAGTGTTGTATTTAATCTCTCAAGAGAAGTTAAGTTTATTGATTGATTATTGTTTTCTTCTTCTGCACGAAGAAAGACAAGGACCTCATTCTGCAATGCATTTAATTCAGCTTGTTTTGCTTTTAGCTCAGCTAATTTTGTATTTGTATAAAAATGATATTCACGTTTATCGACGGTTGAATTAAATTTTGCACCTTTAAAAAATGGTATTCTATGGTGTGTAGTTGTTAAAGGGCTAGAGGGTGAAGTAACATGTAAGTAATTTGCTTGCAAATTTGCATGCTCTGTTAGATCTTCTGGTATGAATAAATTTTTATGGCCTACCCATGTCACTATATCTTTATCATGATAGGCAAAGCTCAACTGAAGCTTTAGCGCAGAACTCTTAAGCTTATTTACTTCTTTTCCCCATTGATTAATTGTAAGAACATCCAGTTTAGGAGAGCAAAATGCAGAACAAGAGATATGGGATAATTTAGAAATATCAGGATATCTAGTTTTTTCATTAAAAAGCTCTACACAAAAAGCCAAAGCCCTTTGTGCATCTATTGCCCCTAAAGAATGTCCACAGATTTCTAAAGTTGGTTCTGTAGTAGCTTCACAATAGCTATTTATCATTGCAGCTATTTGGTTTTTGTATTCATTAAAAACAGTTTTTCCAATACCATCAAGATCTAAGGTATCGCGTTTTGCGCTTTCTTTGCCATCGGTTCCTCTAAAAATCAATTGAGCTGGAAGAGATAGATCTTTATTTACAGGAGTAAATAAATAGCAATGCAAACCCTTTTCATTAATATGATCTTCAAGTTTATGATAGATAAGGCCATGTTCTTTAGTAAAAATAGGGATGATCATATTTTTACAAATAGTATCGGGCTTGGCATAACCTGCAAACTTAGCTATCTGCTCAGAAGAGGCCAAGAAAAGAAGATTTTTTTCCTCTTCTGTAAGGCTTTTAGCTTCCTCAGCTAACTTATGTATGTGATATTCATATTTCGTATAGGCTACACGTTTACTATCAAAATCTTTGGGAGGTTGGCCTAATACTTTTTCTAATTCTTCCCATAAAATCTTTGCTTCCCCCGGTAATAAATGTTCTAGTGGGTTACGGAAAAAACCCACTAGCTTCTTTATATCCTGAGTAGGTAGCTGAGAGAGATCTTCTGTTTTTTTAGATAGCTGCAAAGGAACCTCACCTTGATTAACCTTTATTAATAGCTGATTTAAATTATCAGTAGTTATTCCATGACTCATCAAGGCAAGCGCATGTAAAAGATCATTTTGCGTTAAAATCTCTGGCCAAGTGACTTTTTTCCAAGATTGTATTCTTTCTATGAGCTCTTCTCCAAATAGTTTAGAAGCTGCATTAAAGAATTCTTCTTTTGTAACTTGTGGTTTTTCAAATAAAGTGCTAAGCACAGATTCTTCATGGATAGTAGGCAAAGGGGAATAGGTGGCTTTTGCTTTCTGAGTCTTTGTGAGGGCGGCTATTTGAACATTATTAAGTCGTCTATTTGGCTCTGTGCAAACTGCAGCCTTATGCAATGTGGGCTGTAAAAAAGGAGAAAGTACTCCTATACCTTCATAAGAGACTTCTTTACTGATATGAATAGCAGAGAAGGAAAGATAAGAAACGTGCGCCTTCTGAAAATGAGGGGTTTGTAATTGTAGTGTCAGGGCTTCTTCATTAACGAGATCGGAGACAGATGTTTTGGGAAGATGGCATGCTAATTCTTTTAGATGTTTTGGAAGGATTTCTGACCGAGCTATTTGTGAGGGAAAGCAAAAATTTTTTGTTACAAAATCTAGTGGCTCTGATTCTTCATAGATAGTGGGGAGATTCGTGCATGAAGGGCTTTGCTTTTTTTCATATGGAGGTGAAAATGCTTTGCAAATGATTTTTGCACCTTTGAAGATAGGTAAGAAAGAAGAAAGTAATCCTATTTTTTTTAATACTCTACACAAACGAGAGTAAAAATTTTTCCATAGGAAAGTACCAATGGGCTTCATTGTAGCTTTTACTTTTCCAGTAAAGGAAGATTTTTGTTGACCAAGTGTTGTTATTATATTCTGGATTGAGGTAAGCACAGGCCTTGCAAGAGAACTTTGTGCACAACTACTTATAAAACGAGGTACTTTAGGGGTTTGGTTAGGTAGCTTAGAAAAAAACCAAGAAGTAATACTTCCCATAAATCCATAAAAATTAATTAAAAAACTATTATACTAATTATGGAAATAATAATAAATTTAAATAATTAATTTAATTATAATAAGAAAATTAAACTTTAATATAATGAGATTTCATCCAATAGGAAAGCTGCTTTCTAGAAGTCATAAGCAACTCATAAACACAAGAGGTTTTCCAAGAAGAATCGGATAGACGTCTTTCTTGAGAAAAGCAATGAGATTTCATCCAATGAAAAACCCTCTGTCCAGGAGCTATGAACAATTTATAAGCAAAAAAGATTCCCCAAGAGGAATCAGATGAATATCCTTCTTGATAAGATTGTATTTCTTCTTTATTTTTTTTCATTTTAACTAGTTTTTGCTTAGATAATTCAATGGTTTCTAAATCTTCTTTGGAGAGATTAACCTCGGATTCTTTTGCTAAGGCTTCTTGTAAGGTATCCATTTTTTCTTCTAAATAAGTAAGATCTGCGCTGTTATAATGGATATACTTACGATTGTCTTTGGTTGGATAAAATTTACCGCCTTTGAAAAACGGCTCTCTGTGATGTGCATTTGTGGCAAGAATTCCTGAATCAGAGGTTACTTGCAAGTAGTTCTCTTGCAAAAAACTTAAGTTTTCCTTGACATATAAATTTTTAAAACCTGCTTGAGTTAAAAAGTCATTTTTATGATAGCAAAAGTTAAGACTAATTTGAATTGGAGAAGGATGGTTTTTAAGCGCACCTATTTGTTCTTCCCAAGATTTGATTGTACTTTGATCTAACTTAGCAGAGCAAAATGCAAAACAATTAATACGGGACAGATGAGAAAGAGGCTCATTGATTTCTTGATTAAATAGTTCTAAGCAAAGAACAGTAGCGCGTTGTGCATCTAAGCCCCCTAAGGAATGACCTGTGATTTCTAAAGCAGGCTTGGTAGTAGATGCACAATAGCTATTTAGCATTTTAGCTATTTTTTGTTTGCAGTTATCAAAAACAGTTTTTCCAATGCCATTTGGATCTAAAATATCCCTAGAGAGGCTTTCTACATCATCTGTTCCTCTAAAAACCAGCTGTGCTGGAAAATTACTCTTTAATGGGGTAAACAAGTAGCAGTTTAATCCTTTTTCGTTGATGTAATTGTTAAGCTGGTAGTAGACAGTATCTTGCAGCTCAGTAAAAACGGGAACAGGAATTATCATGTTTTCACGAATAGTATCAGGATCTGCATATGCTACAACTCTAGCTAATTGCTCAGAAACAGCAAAAGGAAGGAGCTTTAAGTCCGCTTCTGTAAATTTTTCTTCTTTTTCTAAATTCCCAGCCAATTTACGTATATGGTATTCATATTCTTCATTAGCTAAAATTCTATTATTTAGTGGTATACCGCTTTTTTCAAGCTCTTCCCATAATATTTTTTTTTCATTTGGCAGCAAATGTTCCAAAGGATTACGATAATAACCGACTAGTTTTTCCATGTCTTCGGAAGATAGCTCACTAAGATCAGTAGACAGGCTTCGAGAGAGCTTTAAGGGGACCTCTCCGGTATTTACTCTATTTAGTAAATCCTTTAAATCATTTGTAGTTAGGGCATGTCCAATCATTGCAAATACATATAAAAGATCCTTTTTCTTAATGAAATTGGGTAAAGAATCAATAGCCTTTTGAATTGTTTTTATCACTCTTTTACCAAACACATTAGAGGCGTATTTAATAAATGTTTTTTTCTCAATTTGTTCTTGAGTAAGTAGACTTCCAAGTTGAGGACTGTCACTTGTAGGGGGAGGCAGAAATTTCATTCTTAATGAAGAAAACAGATAGAGTAAATTCTCCCACATTATAGAAGACCAAGGTTCTGTTGTGATTTTTCTTTTTAAAACAGATGAAGCCTCTTTTGGAGAAGAGGAAAGCTCTTGTATCAGTTTTTTAATATAATCAAGGGAGCTTATTGTCATATTCTTTGAATTAGACGAATGGAAAAACCAAGAAAACCTAGAGATTGAAAGAATACTTTCCCACATGAAGAATTTCCTATATAGACAAAATTAGTAAAGAAAATGATATATTAAGTTAGTTTTTTTTCATAGAACTTAAATCCACGCCAGTTTAATTTAAGGCGTCTTTAAACTCCTGAGAATCAGTCCTTCTTCTTACCCTGTGTGTTATTTTCTCTCCACTCAACTACACTTCATACCAAATCAATAGGTAAAGCTTACAAATTT
>JBAUFS010000097.1:0-4262 GCA_049679255.1 Candidatus Rhabdochlamydia sp. | reverse complement strand
TTAAGTAGTCTGTATATATATCAAGAAGGTTTTTGTCCATGGTCTGCCTTTAAAATTTAAAACAGAGCATTTTACTTTTATTAGTGCGGTTTTATCAAGGGTTTTCTACGTTCTTGCGTAAGGTGAGCAGATAAGCCACGTTTATTTTTTCATCGAAAAGAAATTGATCAAACAACTATTTCTGAATATGTGTGATGGTTCCTTATGTTAAACTGGCGTTAACTTCATGATTTCGCCATAGCGCATGCCAGTAGAAAGAGCTAAAATGACTGCTATATATAAAAATTTACAGCTGCTTTTTTGACAAGCTTCGAGCAATTGGACTTTTTCGTTTTCTGAAAGAAAACGGGTGCGATGATTAGAAAGGGGAGGCTTTCTCACTTTACGCACAGGATTTTCTGTTACCCAGCCCCATTCTTTGAGCATAATTGTAAAAACGTGTGACAGGCTAGAAATATATCTCACAACCGTAGCAGGAGAACGTGTCTTTCCCTTTTTGATTAATTCGGAAAGAAGCAATTCTTTTTTTTCAACAAGAAGGCTGGGTTTGATGCAATCAAGACTGTAATGGCCAAGCTCGCGATTCCACCATAACAAATGGCGATGCACGTTCTTAGCATCCTTTGGTTTTCCAGGCAAAATGGATTTGATGTACCTATGAATAGCTTCACTTAACGTGTGCTTTTGGGATTCGATTGTATCGAAGTAACGGCCTTTCTCAATATCTACCTCTGTGTCTTTCTTCCACTTTTTGGCGATTGTGAGTGAATTAAATGTTTTGATAACAGGAGGATGCCCTTTAATTCGGACCCGAGCACGGTAGCTAATACTACCATCTTGACTGATTCTTTTATCGATACCTTTCATGACTATACCCTTTATTTTTTCTGGTTTAGGGTTAGCCATTGCCGATAATGTGTGATTTGTCGTACTCATTCGCGATCGTTTGTGCAGTAGTGGTCCAAGAATGGTCCACGCTACTTAAGTGGGCTATTCTCTGTCAAGCTTCAACTTAACATAAATGCCTTCAAACATAGCTATGAGAACGATTTAAAGAAGTGGGGCAAGCAGGACTTGAACCTGCGACCGGCGGGTTATGAGGGCGGTGGTCTACCCTAAAACCCAATACCATCCAACCGCTATGAGTATGATGGTAAAGGATTTTTGATCAAAAAGCTACTGGAATTTATTGGATTCTGACGGTGCAATAGGTTCATCGTTGCACCGCTGGTGCACCGTATTGTATCCCGCAATATCTTAATTATCGGTTATCTCAGCTAATGATGTGTTATTAATTAATTTAAATCAAAGTTATTTAACTATAATATAAATTATTAATTGACAATTAAGTGCAATTAATATACTATATATATCAAAATCAAGTGTTATTGGAGAATTACATGTCATTTTTAAAGTCTGTCATTTTCGGAGCAGAAGGCTCCTATAATATTCTTGGTGTTGATGTAACTTTTGAAAAGAGTAACTCACCTAGCTATTCCTTTGCCTCATCAACTGGTGGTTCTGGAGTTTTGAGTATCTTTACAAAGTCTCTAGGAGATTTGGCCGATAATTGTTTAAATAGCAATGTATTTCGGGTTGTAACTCAGGGATATGCCCATACATTTGTACATGAAATGGGACACGCATTGGCTTGTAGGGTATTAACAGATCAGAAACCAAAGGTGCGTATTTTTACAGATCTTTGCGTCGGAGGAACTTCTATTAGTGATCCAGAAAGGTTATCTCCTAAAATAGATTCCATCATTGCTACTTCAGGACCAATGGCTGATATGGCCTTTTCTGGTTGTAAGCTTGTAGCAGCTACTGCCTTAAGATCTTATCTTTCTACGCCAATAGCAGTAACCATTGGTGCTGGAGCTGTTGTATGGATGACAGGTGAATTGTTTTTAGCTTACATATCGGCTTCCAATAAAGATGGTGGAGATTTTGGTAAGATTGCAAGACATGGATCAAACCATCTTACCTTAGCTAGTACAGCTTTAATTGGACAGTGTGCGCTTGGCGTTCTTGCAGCATGTAAATTTATGTAAGCCAATTGATTTTTAATGTCTTTTACCATCTTCAATTACAACAGAGAATTGTAGAGGTCATTAATACAGAAATGAAAAGATTTCCTTTCAAAAAGGTCATTTTCCCAGGCAGCCCCTTTGTTATTTAAGTGATATATTCACGTGGTGGTTCCATATGTTGTTTGTGTTCTGTATGCAAACAGCGACCTGCGTAAATTTTTTCTAAACGACATATTGCTGTCTTAACCTCCTTACTCTTCCGCAGATAAACCTTTACTTCCTAGTTGCCAATTCCTACGGCCAATATTCTAAAGCATCTGCCCCCATGGCTGGCGAAGTTATGAAGAGTTTTTAGTGGCCTTTCAATTCCTCCAACACAATTTATCTAAATCCTTTCAGTTGGAATAGCCTATAGTATGTAGGTTCTACAATTAAAGAAGTTTTTCCAAAATTTTTGGGGAAATTTTTTAGAACATTCTCTTTAAGACGATTTCCATAAATATGAACAGGTACCGCTTCTATTTAAGGAGTATGCCCCCTCTGTTTTTCCAAGGTGCTCGTTCCATCTCCTGGGAGTCCCATTAGTTTTCTGCAGGATTCTTTGTCTTGTTTGTAATCGCTTTGATGAACTCGCTTTTCTTGACATAGCCGAAAAAACCATTGGGGAACGAATCAAATGGCAGGAAGGCTAGATATGCTTCTCTGTTGCCTCCTGAGGCATAGAAATGCTGACGAGCTTGTGTCTCTAACATTCTCTGGTGTTGAGCATCTCTTGGCTTACCTATGCCAATCAAAGCCCATAGTCTATCTCCCGATCCCATCTTCTCTAATCTGTTTAATCGTATCTTGTGAGACATAAAATACCCCCCTATTCTGTAATTGTATCCTCAAGTTTTCTGATGCGTTGCTCAACGTCTTTAAATTCCATGTATTTGAGGGTCATATTCAAGAGATCAATCGCAACTCTATGCCGAACTGACTCTGATTCGGCATGATCAAGCAAGCCAATCAAAGTGTCACATGCTTTTGAAGCCGTCGCTTTAAGACGATCTACAGCCTGGTTCACAGCTTCATTCTTCCTGTTCTCCAATTCTTGTCGAAAAGCAGGCTGATTCAGCCAATCAAATATTTGCTTTGCGGAGATACCAGACTGCTTAGCAGCTAACTCAATATTCGGGTTGCTGATCAGAAAAGGCAATGCATGGAGTTGTCGCCTGGTTAAAGATGATCTGTCTTTCATGAGATTTCCTTACGTTTTATTACTTTCTCTACTTCTGGACCTTTTGGACCTTCCGTGTTGTAGGCATTTTCCATTTTTTGAATCTGTTGTGTAGGCGCATTAAAAATATTTTCATTACCTTTAGTAGTCTGATATCTAATCATCAACCCACTCCAAAAAATGGAATACTCTTAGAGCAACCAAGGTCCAAAAGGTGCACAAGTGCCTTAAGAACCCTTGTAATCATAAAAGCTCCTCATAAATTTGAGGATTAATCCAATACTTCTCAGTAGGGCGGCCTCCTGATTTTACAAGCTTTCTAGCCAAGTAGTGTTTTTCAACCAGGTACTCAACAACTTCCTCTACTTGTTTTGCCGTTCCAAGTCCGCTCCAATGCTTTCCGTAGTAAATATCTCTGATTGTAAAGGGCTCTTTGATATCTCCCTTACGCAAGTGATTTATTAACTCCTTCGCAATCTTTGGAATAGCATTTGCACCGCTTCCATAGATGCGCTTGGCATGGCTTTCAAAATATGCGAGCCAACCTATTGCAGACTCTAGCGTTTGAGCTGAGACTGCTGATGGGTGCTTTCTCTTAACGGCTTCTTTAATATGCTCAAGGATCAAACAGAGAGCTGGCAGAAGCTTTTTATACTTGGTCAGGTGAGCTTCCATATGAGGAGGCAAATCACCTGCACGCAATCGCTTTTCGTAACTCTCTTGCCATTTGTCAAACAGAGCTTGTGCGTCATTTGTGAAGGAAAGAATTGTGGGTTCACCAATAGGGTCAAAAGCCAAACTGTCCAGACAGTTGAATATTTGATTAACTGGCACCTCCAGTTCACTGATGGGAATACCTTGTATTAGCTCCCAGTGATCTTTTGCATGATAAAGCAACTATATTTCTGTAAATTTGCCCAAACTTTTCTTTTTCTTGCCCATTTTCTTGTTTTTAATTTATTTTTTTGTTTTTAAAGCCCAGCAGGCTCATATCTAAGTAATCAGATCTATAC
>JBAUFS010000096.1:0-13542 GCA_049679255.1 Candidatus Rhabdochlamydia sp. | reverse complement strand
TTTCATCACACATCCCGGCCACAAGACCAAGATTATCTATATTCTGAGAAGATAATTTCATGGCTTGCCAGTATAACTTTTTATGATCTAAAATCAAAAATATTTTTTTTGGTGAGGAATCACGGTTTAGAGATCATCAAAACATTGTTTTGGATATTTATATCGGAATTTAATAAAAAAAAGATTATGCATTTCAAACCAATAAATATTTCTCAATGGAACCGTAGGGAATATTTTGAACATTACCTCAATCATGTCCCATGCAGCTATAGCATGACGCTTAACCTGGACTTGACTGAACTTCTTAAAGAAATCAAAAAACGAGATATCAAACTTTACCCCACGATGATCCATTTGCTCTCTATGGTTGTAAATAGACATGAGGAATTTCGCACGGCTATTGATAAAGATGCGGGAGTTGGAGTCTTTGATTTCCTCCATCCTTCCTATACAATCTTTCAAAACCCCACTGAGACATTTACAAATGTTTGGACTGAATACACTCAATCATTCCTTAAATTTTACAGACAGTATGAGTCAGACGTAAAAGATTATGGCGTAACCAAAGGCTTTATGGGAAAACCAGATACGCCATTAAATGTTTTTACTATTTCAAGCATTCCTTGGGTTAGTTTTACAGGTTTTAACTTAAACTTGCCAAAAGCAGCAAACTATCTTCTTCCCATTTTTACAACAGGCAAGTATTTCCACGAAAATGATAAAACCTGGCTACCAATCACAATCCAAGTACATCACGCTGTTTGCGATGGGTTTCATCTTGCAAGATTCGTAAATGAATTGCAAGAGGCCATGAACACATTGTTTCAAACGAACTGAAAGACTTTCTGTTCTCTACTAACCCCAGTTTTAGGTTTTCTATCACAGATTTATTCTAAATGAATTACGGATTAATTGTTTTTTCTGTGTCAAATATTTTAAATCTAACCATCCATTGTGCACGAAAGAAAGTCCTATTTCACAATTAAACTCTTATCTACATCTGTTGATTTTTGATAGAAGGGACGCTCTTCTTGATTCTCTGTTTTTTTCGCTATCTTTTTTTGTTTACGTTTTTTTAGAGTGGTTTTACTTAAAAAGTATTTATCGGTAGGAGATTTTTTTTTGGTCATTTGGTTCTTAGGGCGACCTGCTCCTACATAATGAGCCTGAACTTGTCTAGGTCTTGGTTTTTTTTTATCTTCTGCACAAACCGTTAAGGAGAAGCATAAGAAACAAATGAGCCAACGCATTTAATTCTCCTTTGATAGGACATGCAGTAATTCTTGAAATAGTGGATCTTGTCGAATCGGATCGAATATCGATTTAGCTAACATAGATTGTATGTTAACAACTCCTTCGTCTATTGCGGTTTTTAGCCAGCCAACTGCTGCTGTTGGTTCATGAAGAGCAGCACTTGCACAAGCATTGCGAATCGCAATATCTGGATGGGGCTTGGATTGAAAGCATTGTGCTCCAATCTGCGTTACGAGAGAGAAGTCTTTTTGGTCAAAGGCTGCTTTATGTAGAAGGCAAAGAGCTTCATTGCTAATCTCTTTTTGAATAGGTAATAACAAATCATAGACTTGTTTATACAGCTCTTGCTCAAGACATAAAAAAGCAAGGTACTCTGTTGCTTGGTTAAAAATCATCCCATTTTTGGCTTGAATGCGAACTTTTTCACAAAGGTCCATAGCTGCTTTTTTGTCGGTTGTTGCTTCTATTTTTTCCAGTAATCCATGTAGCTTCTGATTGCGATCTGAGCTGGTCATTGCTCGTGATTTACGATAGGTATCGTAACTTTGAAAGGCTAAAAGAAATAGTAAGGATCCGATGAAAAAACCCTGCATTAAAAAAAATAATAAACTGCACACTAGCGCTATCACAATACTTGTAATCAGAGAATACTTAATCCCCTTTACTCCCCAAATAGCTTCTAAGATGATGCGTAAAAGCTGTCCTCCATCTAGGGGAAAAACCGGTAGCAAATTACAAATGGTCCAAAATAGATTTACTCCTTGTAAAAGCCGCAGAATCAGTCCTAGGTTTCCTTGACCTAAGGTTGGATATTGTAGAAGAAAGGTAGCTATCCCAAATAAAATAAACCCAAAGAAAGGTCCATTGAAAACAATGAGAAATTGCTTGCCAAATTTTAGTTTTTTTCCTTCATGATAGGTAAGCCCTCCTAAGGCAACTAACTCTATTCGAGGCTTCTGGTTAAACATAAATGCTGTTAGGGCATGACCAAACTCGTGAAAAAGAACAGAGATAAAAATCACTGCAACCCAAACTAGAGTTCCTATTAAACTTAAACTATTTACATAACCAATCAGCGCAGCAAATATCCAAAATGCAGGATGAATGATAATGGGAATACGACCTGGAATATATAACATATTTTAAAACCTACCTAATGCTTCCGCCATAGCTTGTCCCATTTCTGCAGGAGATTTTGCTATAAACGCTCCAGCGTTTTTCAATGCATTTATCTTATCAAGAGCCCCTCCTTTTCCTCCAGAAATAATCGCACCCGCATGACCCATGCGCTTATCTTTTGGTGCGGTGGTTCCTGCAATAAAAGCTGCTACGGGTTTAGAGCAATGTTCTTTAATCCACTCTGCGGCTTCTTCCTCGGCAGAACCTCCGATTTCCCCTATTAAAAGAATTCCTTCTGTTTTAGGGTCTTCTTGAAAAAGTTTTATTACATCAATAAAGTTTGTTCCGTTTAAAGGATCTCCTCCAATTCCTACACAAGTTGTTTGTCCAAGACCTATCTGAGTTGTTTGCCAAACCGCTTCATAGGTGAGGGTTCCTGATCTAGAAACAATACCGATTTTCCCTTTTTTATGAATATACCCTGGCATAATCCCAATCTTACATTCCCCTGGTGTAATAATACCGGGACAGTTTGGTCCAATTAAACGACTTTGTTTGCTCAGTTGCATCACCCTGGAAACCTCTAGCATATCTTTGACAGGGATCCCCTCTGTAATACAGACAATGAGAGGAACCCCAGCATCTTCTGCTTCTAAAATGGCATCTGCTGCATAGGGAGCTGGCACGAAGATGACCGTTGCATCACACTTCGTTTCTTTTTTAGCTTCTCTAACAGTATCAAAGACCGGTAAATCTAAAATGGTCTCGCCCCCTCTACCAGGAGTGACTCCCCCTACAAATCGTGATCCATATAACAGACATTGCTCTGTATGAAAACGCCCGGATTTACCAGAAATCCCTTGAGTAATTACACGTGTTTTTTTATGAATTAAAATAGCCATTTATTCCTTACCTTTGAGCATTTCAACTACCTTTTTTGCAGCATTAGCTAAACCATCTACTGTAATAATGGCTAAATGAGAGTGCTCTAAAAGTCGCCTTCCCTCTTCTACATTCGTTCCTTCCATTCTGACAACTAAAGGAACATGAATCTTTACTTCCTTAACAGCTGCTATAATCCCTTCTGCTAGGGTGGCACAATTCATAATCCCACCAAAAATATTTACTAATATGGCTTTTACATTAGGGTCGCTTAAAATAATCTTAAACCCTTCAGCTACTTTTTCTTTAGAAGCTCCTCCTCCTACATCTAGAAAATTAGCAGGTTTGCCTCCATAGTATTGAATGATATCCATTGTAGCCATAGCAAGCCCTGCTCCATTGACCATGCAGCCAATGTTACCCTCCAATGCAATGTAGGCTAAATCATGTTCTTTGGCCCTTACCTCATTTTGTATGGCTTGCGAAGGATCGTAAAAATCAGCAATCTTCTGTTGCCTAAAAAGCGCATTGTCATCAACTACAAGCTTAGCATCTAAAGCCCAGAGTTGATTGCTTTGATCAGTAACCAAAGGGTTAATCTCTAACAAAGAGGCATCTGTATCCATAAAAGCTTGTACTAAGCTTTGTGCTATTTGAGCACCTTGTTTAGCCATTTCAGCTTTCCACTGCATAAACTTTATCAACTGCAGTTTTTGAAAAGGACGTAAAACACTGCTTAAGCCAATCGGAATGGTTAAAATTTTTTCAGGGTTTTTAAGCGCGATCTCTTCAATTTCCACTCCTCCTTCTGCAGAAGCGATCAAAACAACTTGGCTTCTCTCTCGATCGATAACAACACTTAAATAATACTCTTTTTTAATCGCAATCAGCTCAGAAATTAAAACTTGATGGGCAATCACCCCTTGTGGCCCTGTTTGGTTATTGACCATTTTCATTCCTATCAACTTCCGCGCGGTTTTGAGAATCTCTTGCAAACCATGTGCAATTTTTACCCCCCCTGCTTTACCCCTTCCTCCCGCATGAACCTGAATTTTGATCACAGCTTCTTCTAGAGAAAGATCCCTTAGGACAGCTTCTACACCTTCGATAGAGCTTGCTACTCCAAATCTTGGAATGGGTATCTTATAGGATGTAAGTATATCTTTTGCTTGATACTCGTGTATATTCATCTTGTTTCTCTTTGCTTTGCTTGAATCTCTTTATCTGATAGAGTTTTTTTTCAGGCAATTAAAAAAGGGTTGTTATGTTTGGTTTTCTTAAAGAAGGCTTTCAAAAAATTAAACAGGCTATGTCTAAAACCCGGTCTGCCCTTTCCCATAGAATTCGCTCTTTATTTGGAAAGCCATGGAATGAAGATACCTTCGAAGCGCTAGAGCAAATTCTCTTTGAAGCAGACCTAGGATCAGAATGTGCTTCTTTACTTGTTGAAAAAGCACGAAGCACCCTGCGCCTACAACCCAAAGCGGAAATCAACGATATTTTAAAGATCTTTTATGAATACACTTTATCTATACTTCAAGAACCTCCCCTTATTGTCCCTAAACACTCAGAAGAAAAAGCACCTCATGTAATTTTAATCGTAGGGGTTAACGGCAGTGGAAAAACAACCTCCCTTGCAAAACTCGCCTATCAATTTAAAAAACAAGGCAAAAGAGTATTAATTGGAGCAGCAGACACATTTCGTGCTGCAGCAGTAGAGCAATTAGAGCTTTGGGCTAATCAAATCGGAGTAGATATTGTCAAAGGCAAAACTGGCGCTGACCCTTCAGCTGTTGTCTTTGATACATTAACATCTGCTAAAGCTCGCGGTATAGACATAGTGTTAATTGATACAGCAGGTCGCCTGCAAAATAAAACAGCTCTTATGCAAGAGCTGGAAAAGATGAAACGCGTTATGCAAAAACCGATCCTTTCAGCTCCTCATGAAACCCTGCTTGTTCTAGATGCAACTACCGGTCAAAATGCTATTGATCAAGCAGAAACCTTTCATAAATTCACTCCCTTGACAGGCATCATCATGAGCAAACTCGATGGCTCTGCTAAAGGTGGCATAGTTCTTTCGATCTACAAAAAACTCCATGTTCCTATTCAATGGATTGGCACAGGGGAGAAAATTGAAGACTTAGAGGGATTTGAGCCTATCGCGTATGCTTCCTCCCTCTTTGAAATTACTTAAAATGCTTTAGATTATAGATCAATCTCAGTTGCACTTGGCCACAGCTGTTGAGCTTGCTCGTTTGTTATATTCAGATGGTTATTAGCAAGGCGTACTTTCTCTATTTTCTCCCAAGAGCCCAATCCTTCGGGCAAGGAATCCAGCTGGTTATGAAAGGCATAAAATTTGATAAGAGAAACTAAGCCTTTAATCTCTATAGGTAGGTTTGACAAATGATTTCCCGATACTTTAAGAATTTTTAAAGAAGTACATTGGCTAACCTCTGAAGGAAGCTCTATTAAATGATTCCCCTCTATATTGAGGCTCTCTAAATTCTTAAGATTTCCGATGGATGGAGGTAATGAGGTAAATCGATTAGCGCTTATATTCAATTCTTCTAGGTTCTTTAAATACTCAATTCTATTTAAATCTTCCAGTTCGTTATCGCACAGATCTAATTTTACAAGTTGTGTCCATGTTTTGATCAAGTCAGGTAAAAACTCGATTGAATTCCAACTAAGATCTAATTCTTTTAAATTATATAGCTTGAAAATCTCTCTTGGTAGATGAGTAATCTCTCTATTGTTAAGATCCAAAGTAGTTACTGTGTCTAACAAAGGCTGATTTTGTTCATCTTCAAACCACTTTCTCACTTGAGCTAGTGTTTTTAACTGAGGTTTATTAGCAATAGGTAAGGCATTCCATAACTCTTCTAGAGATGAGCTCTCTTTTAATTGTTGTTCAAGCTCCTTTACTTCTTGCTTGCAAGGTATAACAGGCCATGGGTGAATAACTTCTGCTATTACAGCATTAAACTTTTTTATAGCTTCAACAACATTTAATGAGTTGAGATTTTTACTTTCTGGAATCTGTTGAATAGCCTGATTTATAAGATCAAACTCTGATGTATAAGTCTTTAGCGCTTTAAGCCTACTGCAAAAAAGTTCAGTGATATTCTCATTCCACTGTCTGCAAACAGCTCTATGTGTAAGTAAACCTTTAGGGGATTTATCGACTAAAGAGAAAATATGAAAGAGCATTTCTTTTGACAGAGAATTGATGGATACTGGTGTCATCTATCTGGTCCTTAAACTATTATCAAAAGATATTTTTTAATTATAAATCAATCTCAGTTGCACTTGGCCACAAAGTTTTAACAAAGTCTGCTGTTATACTCTCTTTTAGAGGATTGTCTGAGAGATCTACTCGTTGTATTTGTTCCCAATTGTAGAATTCTAGATTTTCTAGATCTTCAGCTGAAAGGTCTAATTCATTATCAGAAACACAAAATTTCTTAAGAGATGTTAAAAGCTTAAGCTCTTCTGGTAATTTAGATATTTGATTTCCTGATACTTTAAGAATTTCTAAAGAACTGCACTGACCAATCTCTTTGGGGATCTCTTTTAGATAATTTGCTTCTGCTTTAAGTTTTTTTAAATTTTTAAGCTGTCCAATTAAGGGAGGCAATATAGAGAGATTATTAGCGCTTATATTTAAGGACTCTAAGTTACGCAATTTGAAAAGCTCTTTTGATATCTGAGCAAGTCCGCAATCCTTAAGATCTAAAACAGCTATAGTATCTAACACGGATTGATTTTGCGTATCTTCAAACCAAGCTCTTATTTGGGTTACGGTTTCAAGTGAAGGTTTATCAGAAATAGGCAGGGCAGCCCACAATATTCCTAAAAACTGATAATGTTCATCTAATTGCTGCTCTAACTCCTCAACTTCTTGTAAACAAGAAATGACAGGAAAAGGGGCCACAGTCTTGTTATAATCAGCTATCGTATGATTAAAACTTTTCAGGACCTCAATCACATTTAATGAACGAAGATCTTCACTTGCTGGAATCTGCTGAATCGCGTGATCTATAAGCTCAAATTCTGATGTGTAGTTTTTTAGCTCGCTGAGCTTACTGTAAAAAAATGCAGTAATATATTCATTCCACTGCTTGCAAACAAGCCTGCTTCTAAATAGATCATTTGGCTTTACCAAAGAAAAGATTTCAAAAAAGAGTACTTTAGGCAAAGCGTTAACATGTAGTGGTTTCATATTGTTACCTAACTTTTAAGTATAATTTAAAATTTTTTAGAAAAGTACTCATTGCATTTTTCAAATATAAATTTTTTTTAGCCTGACTAGTGACTTAAACGACATTTCGAGTGAAATCTTAAGTTTTTCTTAATTGTCATTGAGTCCTGATCTCAAAAAAATTTACAGATAAAAGGTAATGTAAACTTTATTTAATGAAAATAAAATATTTATTAAATATTGACTTCTTTCCATCTTGAATACAGAGATTTTCTTAAAAAGAGAGGAAAAACACTTCAGGATTTTCGATCAGCTTTCTTCAAAGTGACTATGCATAATGGTAGTTGCGCTTGGCCATAGAGTTTTAAGAAACTCTACTGTTGTATCCTGGTAATTTTGTGAGAGGTCTACCTTTTCTATTTGTTTCCAGCTAGTCAATCCAAGTGCTTGTAATTCCTCAGATGTATACTTTAATTTATTATCAGCAGCAGAAAATTTCTTAAGAGATATTAAAAACTTAAGGTCTATAGGCAATTGGAATAATTCATTACTTGATACTTTAAGAATTTCTAAAGAAGTACATTGGCCAATCTCTTTGGGAAGTTCTTTTAAATAATTTTCCTTAACATTAAATTTTTCTAAGCTCTTAAGACATCCCATCGATCTTGGTAGTCTGGTAAGATCATTAGAGCTTATATTTAGATCTTTTAAATTTTTTAAACCTTTAATCCCATTATGGGGTAAATATGTCAGTTTATTATCACAAAGATCTAATTTTTCAAGTTGTGTCCACACTTTGATCGATTCAGGTAAAACCTCTATCAAGTTATTGTTAAGATATAATTCCTTTAAGTTGCGTAATTTAAAAATCTCTCTTGAAAGTCGAACCATTTCACATCCTTGGAGTCCCAAAATAGTCACAGCATCTAATAAAGATTGATTTTGTTCATCTTCAAACCATTCTCTTTTTTGAACTATAGTCTCTAATTTAGGTTTATCAATAGTATCAAACCACAAAGCATCCCAAAATTGTTTTAAAGAATGATCTTCCAATTGTTTCTCTAGTTCTTGTAGATCTTGCAGACAAGATATGACAGGCAATGGATTTATCACTTCTCTATAACCAGCTATTGTATCATTAAAGATTTCTAGTATATCTTGTGAGCTGACATCTTCTCCTGAAATCTTTTGTATCGCTTTATCTATAAGAGTAAACTCTGAAGAGTAATTTTTTAATTGATTTACACTGGCTTGAAAAATGGTATTTGTTTCTTCGTCAAAAATGTTTTCCTCATAAGAACTTTGTAAAGGTTCTAAAAAAATTTGAACCTGATACTGAATATTCATAATTTTACTCTAATTTAAAAAAAATTTACTGCACAAGGCTACCAAGAATCTTATTTATTAAAAAATAATTTTTTAAATAGAGAAGCGGTTTTTCTTAAGATCTAACTGGAAAAGAGTTGACGCTGTTTTTTAAGACTAAAAACCTGTAAACAATCTAATACTTCATATACTATGAAGATAGAATAAAAAGCATGTATTCCTATGTTAAATACACTACAGAAAGAATTGCTTGATCTCGTTAGTCAAGCAGCTAGTTTACTTAAAGAAAGCCCTTGCTCTTCACGTACTTCACCAGAGGCTTACGGATTTTTTCATCCTCCTGTCCCACTTCTAGAAGCAATAAAGCCTTTGGTAAAAACACAAGAAGTAAAACAAAAACCCATTTTAAAACAAACATCTCTTGACCGCTGGCCCTCTATTCGATCCATGATACAAAAGATCGCTCCTAACATGAAACTGTGCGATACAATACTCGATGATTTTAAAGCACAAAAAGCAGCTAATGCCTGGAATGAGCAAATGGAAGTTGTCATTATTACTGGTCCTGCTTCCAATGAAGAACTGCTTTTCTTAAAAGATCTTGCAAGAGCTATTCATGATCGTTTATCCGTTACTAAATTAATCTCTGGTACAAAATTGGAAAAAGAAAAAAGCTGGGAATCCTTTTTCAAAAAAAATAGCCTTAAATTAATAGTTATTACACAGGCAGTGCAGCAATATACTACATTGATGCAGTGTTATACACAGGAAAAAAACCAGCACTTTCTAGCAACCGTTCCTCTTATTATTCTTAAGACATTAGAAACATATACACAGCCTGATCAAAAAACCGCTCTTTGGAAATCTCTATGTCAGATCTTAACTCCGGCAACATCGTCTCTGTAATTTTAGATCAAGCCATTAATATGACCCTTGATTATAAGGTCTGCACAGAACTTATAGGTCGTATTCATATAGGTTCTCGAGTAAAGGTCCCTCTACAAGGATCTACCAGATTAGCTACAGTTATTGAGATTAAACAAACGACTCCTATAAAAAAGCTACGTGAGATTATAGAGCTTTTAGATACGCCTGTTTTACCCAAAGATCTAGTCTCCCTTGCTAAGTGGATGGCACACTATTACTGCTGCCCTTTGCGCAAAGTCTTGCAAGTCATCCTGCCACCTAGCGCGCGCAAAGATACAGGAGCTAAGCAACAGTTATTTATCAAGCCTCTTCTTGATAAAGCAAGGCTAAAAGAGTTATGTGAAAGCCTGCGTTTAACATCTCCTACACAAGCTGAGGTAGTATCGACTCTTCTGCAAACTCCTAAAGGATTATTGCTCAGTGAACTGATGGAAAAAGCAAATGTCTCTCGTAGCCCCATTGATACACTGGTTAAAAAAAATATATTAAGTTGCTCTTTGATTACCATTGATCGCTCTAAATTGTTGGAATGGGAGTTCTTTAGAACCAAGCCAAAATCGTTGAATCCTGAACAAGCAAAAGCGCTTGAATCCATAAAACACAGCTTAAATACAAATCAGTTTCAGACACATCTATTATATGGGGTAACAGGAAGTGGAAAAACAGAAGTGTATCTACAAGCTATTCAACATGCACTAGAACAAGGGAAAAGCATCATATTTCTCGTTCCAGAAATTGCTTTAACCTCTCAAACCATTGAAAGATTAAGAAGTAGGTTTTTGCAAAAATTAGCCATTTTGCACTATCGGCTCTCTATTGGGGAAAAAAGAGATGCTTGGCATAATATTGCGATGAATATCACTCCTATTGTAATTGGAGCTAGATCTGCTGTATTTAGTCCTGCTTGTAGATTGGGTCTCATCATTGTTGATGAAGAACATGAGAGCTCTTACAAACAAACAGAAGAATCTCCTAGATACCATGCACGTGATATAGCTGTTATGCGCGCTAAGCTAAATCAAGCAACAGTGATCCTAGGCAGTGCAACTCCTAGCTTAGAAAGCTATCAAAATACTCTTTTAGATAAATACCATTTAAATACGTTGTCCAAACGAGCAGACAAAGCGCATTTGCCACAAATACAAATCGTTGATATGCGCCCTCAGTATCAAAAAGCTAAGGGATTCACTCTATTTTCTGAAATGCTGATTGAGAAAATCAAACAGAAGATAGCGCTTGGTGAGCAGGTGCTGCTCTTTTTAAACCGAAGAGGCTATCACACTTCACAACTCTGCTTAAACTGTTCATACGTGGTAAGTTGCCCTCATTGTGATATCTCTTTGACTTTTTATTTAAAAGAAAACCGATTTAGCTGCCATCTATGCGATTTTTGCCTTCCTCCTCCTAAATCCTGTCCCAAATGCCATGCAGAAGGACAACTAAAATTTAAAGGAGTCGGTACAGAATTAGTAGAGCGTTCTCTAAAGGCTCTTCTACCAGAAGCGCGCACACTGCGTATTGACAGGGATACAACTCGCCATAAAGGAAGCCACGAACTATTATTAAAACAGTTTCGTACGGGTAAAGCTGATGTGTTGATCGGAACACAAATGATCGCAAAAGGTCTGCATTTCCCTTTAGTGACATTAGTAGGTGTTCTCATGGCTGATAGCAACTTACAAATCCCTGATTTTCGAGCTAGTGAGACCACCTTCCAATTGCTCACTCAAGTAGCTGGTAGATCTGGAAGAGGATCCCTATTAGGAGAGGTGATTATCCAAACCCTTCTTCCAGAGCATGTTATTCTCTCTTTAGCCCAACAACAAAATTTTGAAGATTTTTTTGCTCAAGAAATACAAACACGTAGGCTATTTTGCTATCCTCCTTTTACCAGGCTTGTAAAACTGGTCTTTAGCGGAAAAACAGAGTCCCAAGTTATAGAATATGCAGAAAAGACCCAAAAAGATCTAACGAGAAAACTGACAAACAACTGTGAAATTCTACCGCTTATCGCCTGCGGCCATGCTAAAATTAAAGACATGTTCCGCTACCAGTTTCTGATTAAAGCTAAAAAATTGATCCTTATACTCCCTCAATTACATCAGATACCACAACACAAAGAGATCAAACTCTCTATTGATGTGGATCCTCTCTCTACTTTTTTTTAGCATACATCTATCTTACTAAGGCCTGCTTCTTCTAAACGATCAACGTCGAGATTACAGATCAATTTCAAGTTCTGACTGATCTTCTCTATATTCCAATCCCACCAAGCTATTTTTAAAAGACGGTCAATCGTTTGATCATCGAATCGCATCTTTACAACTTTAGCTGGATTGCCGGCAACGATAGAATAAGCAGGAATATCTTTAACAACCACAGCTCTAGCAGCAATAATTGCACCATTGCCTATAGTTGCCCCATTCATAATCAAAGAATCATATCCGAACCAAACATCATTTCCCACAATAATGTCTCCTTTAACTGGCAAGTCATAGACGTTAAAAGCATGTTCCCACCCATGACCGAAAATAGGAAAAGGATAAGTGCTTATTGCATCGAGTTTATGATCGCCTGTCATGATAAAACGCGTTTCAGCGGCAATTGCACAAAATTTGCCGATGGTGAGTTTTACCTTGGAAAGGTCATAGTTATAAAGGACATTGTATTCCTCAAAATTTTCTGGTTCATGCCGCCTATCATCAAAATAAGTATAATCCCCAACGATAATATTGCTTGCCTTGATGAAATTCTTAAGAAATACGAGTTTATTATAATCTTTTATCGGATAAATCAAATTTGGATCAGGCCATGTCATTTGTAAAATCTCCTTAAGATGTCCTAATCAGGCATAGCATCTTTCTTTTTTTTAGGTCTTGATAAATCTTTGCTCCATTTGATAACGAGGCGGATAGTAACTTGCTATAAACTTTCCTTAAGATACCACTTTACAACTTACAAATAAATTTTTAATATATTATTGTCCTTATCTTAAAATATTGATTAAGGGGATTCAACATGAAAAAGATCCTAGTTTTTCTTTTTACTATTGCTAGTATACTTGTATCTACTCAAATTCTATTTACCAAACCTCAAAGTATATCTAAAACAAGGGCTATTATTCGTTTAAATATAAAAAAAGAGCCCCCAACCATGGATCCTCGCAAAGGAGGAGATGTGTGTTCTACACAAATGCACTCTCTATTTTTTGAAGGACTTGTAAAAGTATATCCAGATCAATCTATTAAGCTTGCACAAGCAGAATCTTATGAAGCATCAGAGAATAAGCTCATCTATACTTTTTTCTTAAGAGATACTCTTTGGTCTAATGGTGCACCTGTTACTGCTTATGATTTTGAGCAATCTTGGAAAGATCTCCTTGATCCTAAATTTCCTTCGATGAGCGCGCAGCTATTCTCTCCGATAAAAAATGCTGATGCTGCAAAAAAAGGCCTTGTCTCTCTTGATGATATAGGCATCAAAGCAACAGATGCCAAAACTCTTGTAATTACCTTAGAAAGACCTACTCCTTATCTTTTCAAATTACTTTCTTTTTGTGCTTTTTCCCCTGTAAATATCGAAAACGATAGGAAAAATCCTGATTGGGCTTCCCATGCAGGGACTTCTTTTGTAAGCAATGGTCCTTTTAGGTTAGAAAAGTGGGATCATGAAAACCAAATCATTGCTATACGTAACCCTACATATCGAAAAACAGAAGATCTACACCCAGAAAAAATTATTTTTAACATTGTAGAAAATAATGAAATAACACTGCAAATGTTTGAAAAAGGTCTAGTGGATATCATTGGAGACTGCTTAACCGATAT